>CAITIF010000484.1 GCA_903892365.1 uncultured Pirellula sp.
CCACCGACGTGCTTGCCATCAGGCTTCTTTCCGGTGAAATCAACTTTAGACTTTTCTTTGGACGATTTCAGAGTCTGTCCCATGGAGGGAACTGCCATCACAACCAGCAAACACAGAGCACTTGCAAACATTCTCAACATGTCGAACAATCCTTTTACGGGATACAAAACTAGATGCGTAAACACTCAAGCGAACCATAGTCCCAAGCCACTGCCTGAAACTCCTGTTCGAATTTCCCGGATTGTAGCAGAAAATCAAAATCCATCGGTTAATTCTTGGAGTGTTTCTCTTCCGCCGGGCAAAAATTCCAGTCGCCAGATTTTGCGATCGGGGTAGACACTTCGCAAGTTTTGATCGAGTGGCCCCCCATCACTTCGTGCCCATAAGACTTGGGTGGTTTCTACATCCGCTTCATTGAATACCCATTCTTGATTGACAATGTCATGCTCTTTTTGATAGCGAACCATAACAAGATCTTGGCCAGGGCTTTCGCACAACTGTTCTACGATTCGTACCCGGCGCTCTGCCCAGGTCTCTTCCCAGCCCGATTTTCGAGAATGACGATCCCATGCGATGCTGGTGGTCAATGCAACATTCCATCCAATCAGAACGACTCCCATCGCCCAAGTTGTTGGTAACGTTCGATTCGCGCTCGGCTTGACCAAGCGAAGCCAAATTCGTTGAATTCGCGTCAAACCGAAGCAGCTCAACAAAATTGCGATCGGGATAATGGGTGATACGTACTGAGGAATCGTCCATGGAATGCAGTTGATAATCAGCAAGGACAGAATCGCCACCGCCGCCAATCCCCAAATCAAACGTCTTGGCCTGGAAAGAAGTAAAGCCAAAAGTGAGGCGAGCAGCAGACCATTCCCCCAATGATTCTTGAGCGATGTGCATCGAACTCGGAACGTGTCCACATATCCGCTCCAAGAGGCCGCCTTCTTGTATGCGTCCATCGACCAGCCCCAGTGAAACTGAGCCTGCTCAGGAAATCGATGCCCGAGCGTTGGTTCATGAGGAGCCTGCCAAATCAAAACCGGAGCAACCCCATACTGATTCTCGTGCAATTGATAGGGAAGTTGTTTCCAAGTTCCAGTGACGGCGCGATTCACCATCCATTGAAAGCTCAGACCCAAGATCAAAACAACAAGGCCAGGCAATGCGGACCTCCAGAACCAGGATTGACCGATCAGTTTTCTTCGAAGGACCAGAGGCAGGAACATGAACCCGAGCAACAAACAAACCACTCCTCCTTCGAACGGACGCGAATAGAAGGCAAAGACGGCCCCCGTTCCTAATCCGACAATTGCCATCCGCGTACGCATGAAGCCGCCGCTTGCACTCTTTCCAAAACGATGAAGTCTCAAGAAGCCGCCAATGACCAATGAAATGCCAAGTACAGCGAGCCATCCGTTCGTGTACTCTTGCGACCATCCGTTTTGCCAATATGGATGCGAGGCGGTGAAGAGTCCGGAAAGAGCCGCACAACGCTTTGAAAATACACCTGCAACCATCCACGCGACCGAAGCCGAAGCCAAACCCGAAACCATCCAAAGCCCAGCTGCAAACGATCCTGTCACCAACATGCCTGCCGCTAAAAAGAAACCCAACCCGATAGGGTACTTGGAAGCGTAGGTGGGTTGCATCACCACATGGAACGTCTCAAGGGATTCCCAGGCACGTGGTGTCGGATTGGTCAGCCTACCTTCCAACAAAGTGGAAGCAACCAGTAGATTCCCAAAGTCATCATGCATAGAAGGCGCTGGCCAACGCGAGAACGCAATCAACATGGGTATTAGGAAACCTAAGACCCCAGGTACGATAAGATGCCACGAAACATTCCAAATTTTCAGTATGGGCTTATTCAAAATGTTCCGTCCGTGACATTCATCACAAGGCCTTAGAAAAGCGTTGGAGTGGAGCAGCGAATGGCGTCGCGAATCTTGACGACCTGGTCTGCGGCCTGCTCGACCGAGTCGGCTAACTTGGTGATGTGCCCCATTTTGCGCCCGGGCCGTGCGGATTGCTTTCCGTACAAATGAAGATAGGTCGCAGGTTCTTTCAGCGCTCGCTCAAAGTAAGGAGCGTCGTCCCCCCAGACATCCCCTAATAGGTTCGCCATCGCAGCGGGCTGAATCAGCGATGTATCCCCGAGAGGAAGATTGCAGATGGCTCGGACTTGTTGTTCAAACTGGCTTGTTCTGCAAGCTTCCATGGTCAGGTGCCCGGAATTATGAGGTCGCGGCGCAATCTCATTGATCATTAAACCGCCATCTACCGTGACAAAAAACTCGACACACAAAATGCCTTCCAAGCCAATCGACTCAGCAACCCCCATCGCGATCGATTCGGCTTCGCGACCAACTTTGGCTAATTCTGGCGACGCAGGGCATGTGGTGACATCCAAAATGTGATTGGAATGCGAATTCGTAAACATGGGATAGACAGCCTTTTCGCCGGTAGCTGTTCTGGCCACGATCACCGAAACTTCGACTTGATAACGAATCCACTTCTCCGCGATCAAGGGTTCCGGGCCAAGCAGTTCGATCGCGTTCTTCGCCTCTGCCAAATTGGAAACCTTTGCTTGGCCTTTTCCATCGTATCCCCAATTGGTTGTCTTCAATACCATTGGCCAACCCAACTCACCACCAGCTTTTGAAGCTTCGTCCATCGAGCGAACCTCGTAGAACGGAGTTACCGGAAAACCCAACTGCTGTAGCGTTCGCTTTTCCTTGATCCGATGTTGAGCGATCGAAAGGACGTTATACCCTGGGCGGACCAACGTGACTTCTTCCGCTCGTGCGACCGCTTCCAGTGCGATATTCTCAAACTCGAGCGTGATCACCTCGACCTTTTCTGCGAAAGCTCGTACCGCGATCGGGTCCAAGTAATCACCGATCACAGTTTCGTTGGCAACCTGAGTCGCAGGACTATCGGGTTCATTGGAAAAGACGACAACCCTATACCCCAGCCGCTGCGCAGCTTGAGTGAACATGCGACCGAGTTGCCCTCCGCCGAAGACACCCAGCGTAGAACCAGGGGGAATGATACGGTTCTTGGTATTCATCGCTTAGTACTTCGTCTTCATTCAACAATGGAGTGGTCGTCGAGAACCGACTGAGTCTGCTTGGCAGCAAAGTCCGATAACTTTGCTTTGAGTTCTGGATCGCTTAACGCAAGGATCCTAACTGCTAATAGCCCAGCGTTTTTGGCTCCAGCGGCACCGATTGCAAGCGTTGCCACGGGAATACCGCCTGGCATTTGCACAATGCTCAACAGGGAATCCAGCCCCTGCAAACTCTTGCTTTGAACGGGAACACCAAGCACTGGCAGATTGGTGCAGGAAGCGACCATGCCCGGCAAATGCGCTGCTCCGCCAGCCCCAGCGATGATGACTTGAATCCCTCGCGATTCGGCGAGTTGAGCGTATTGGACCATGAAGGAAGGCGTGCGATGAGCCGATACGACTTTGGCTTCGAATCGAATACCGAACTGCTTCAACACCTCGCAGGCCTGCGACATGGTATCCCAGTCCGATTTGGAACCCATGATGACACCAACTTTGGCATCGGTTTCGTGAAGCGGAACCACGGGATCGCGGGTTGAAACATCGGTCATTGGCAGTGGTCCTGCAAACGGTAAAAAAACTTGTGGCTACTAGAAAACTATGCGAAAGTTTCTCTTTCGCCGCGTATTCTAACTGCAATTCGTCTTTTTGATTAGCCTAATCCACCCATTCCCGACGTTAGCTCCTCGGAAGCCAAAACCGCTACCGAATAAGCAGGCGCACAACGAGAAAGCGTTGGCCCCAGAGTCTCGCTCAACCGAATCGATGGCCCGTTCCAACCAGCTTTCTTGAGAGCCAAGTCGACTAAGACATCCCCATGCCCAGAAACGATAACACGAGTTCCCGAATCGCTACATTCCGCCTGATCGTTGAGTTTTCGCTGACGTCCTTCAGCCTTTTTAACGGCTGTTTTTGTCTTGCTGCCTTTGGACGGCTTGTCGGCTGAGTCTTGGCAAACAGCGAGCCGGTCCAACATTTTTCGAATCCCTCCTGCAATCGAAATCGCCTGCGCTTGGAACACCCCCTCTGCGATTGCGTCTATGTCGGA
>CAITIF010000485.1 GCA_903892365.1 uncultured Pirellula sp.
AATGCAACAACGTAGGTAGGCTTACTTCAATCGCTTCATTTTCTTGCAGCGATTGCAGACTAATCCAAGTCAATGGTTTTGAAACGAGATCACCAAGTTCTTTCGGAAGCATCGCTTCCTGGCCCCGTTGTTTCGAGTTAACTTGAAGACCATATCTAGCGTTTCCGATGGATACGATCCAAGAGCCTTCGTTTTCGCGATCCACCCTTGTGTTTAGCTTCGAAATCGAAGGTTGGTTACTGGAGAGTGTTTCCAAACGGGACAGGATCGAGCGCTCGTCAAATGCATAGCTGGAGATTGCCGCATCGAGCTGGAGCTGGGTAAATTCATTTCCCAAGGTGCTGACAGAAATGCCGAACGGAGAAACGGCGAACTGCTTGTAAAGCTGCCGCATCGTCTCTGGTTTGTCCTGAAGCCATTTTCGAGTTTGAGCGTCCGTTAGCCAATCCCCAACCGAATCGGAACTTGATTTCGCAAGTAGTTCCCGAAGTGAATCGATTTGATTGCTCACTAAAAGATAATTGGCTTTCGACACCACCAATTGTCGCGAGTCTGGAAGAGGTTCGACTTTGTCACGAACTTCATTCAGTTCGCCGGCCAGCAAAGACGCATTTACCCAATCGATGGAGTCGAGTGAATTGAAGTTGCGGTCGGCGTTGAATCCATCCAGATCCAGCACCTTTTTTTGCATCGAAGCAGCTTGACTCCATTGCTGGCCGGAAGCGGCGATAGCCGCTTTCGCACGAAAGATTTCCCGATTCAGCTTATCACTTTTCGCCTCGGAACTTTCTGCAATTTCAATCAGCTTCGTCGTGGATTCAATATCTTTGAGCGTATCCGCAGAACGCAAAGCCTCCAGCAAAAGACGCTCTAAGTCAGGCTCGTTGAGCGTAGGAACGAGTTCAAGCTGTCTACGCTCCATCAGTTGATCGCCACGAAGAGAAGCGATGACATCGGCTTTCCATTTTGTCGACTCGTCATTTTGGCCTCGTATAAAGTCTGAGGCGAGACGAAGTAGTTCGTCGGACTTCTTATAGTCCTCGGACATGGCTGCTAATGCTGCTTCCATCTTCAAACAAAGCCAGCGTTGTGCGGGTAATCCATCTTCTTGCAGCAGCTTGATCATTCCAGGCAAGTTGTCTGCGTCTTGCCGATTGATTGTCCAATCCACAATCGATCGAACTATGTTTTCGTCAGTCATCCAGCGTTCCAACGCAGGAATAGCCTGTCCTTGTCGTACCATGATTTCCGCCAAGAAAAATTTTATGCTGGTCAACCACTCTGACGATTGATCGTCGGGAGTTTCGATCGTGGCATCGCTCGTGTCGCTTGACGCGATTTCGGAAATTGAATCCCTTGGTTTCTCCATTTCCTTGAGACAGAGTTCAAAGTGATCTTTGGCAGCTTGAGGATCAGAAAACTGCTTTCCCCAACCGAGCAATGCCTGAACCAGGGGCTCTTTGGAAGCGTCCTCGGAAACGCGTTCTAGTGCGCTTACCAACTTTTGTCGGTCGAACCAAAGATCGTCATAAGCCAGCGTGTTCGATATTTTCGTCAGGTAGGACTTTCGAGTCTTCTCATTATTGATGACTAGGTCAAACTGATTTCGAGCTTCGCATTCGGTTTCGAACCAAGACCTCGCCTTCTCACGAATGGATTCAGAATCGGAATCTGTCAAAAGGGCCAGGGCGATGGCAAGCTTTTTGTCATTGGCATCGGAGATGGAATTGCTTTTGGAATTGTTGCTTGATTCGCCATCCCCCGCTGTCTCATCAACCTCATGCAATTGTAAATAGGCTAAAAGATCTTTAGAGACCCAAGGTTGGGATTGGAGTTGGGTTAACAAGTCTTTGGTAAAGCGTTCTGACCAGGACATTCTCTCAATCACATCCAGCAGAATCTCGTGAGATGGATCCAGGCTGGCGGCGGCGGTTAACACTTCGATCTCTTTGCCGACGGGTACGGTTCGAATAACATTGCTTGTCCACATGTAGTTTCGAGGAAAGAATCGCCATGCTCGAAAGGAACTGTCGAACGCTTCAGTTAATTTCCCTTTGGAAAGAAGCGATTCCGAGGTTCGGGA
>CAITIF010000486.1 GCA_903892365.1 uncultured Pirellula sp.
CCCGGTTCCATCTTGGACAAATTGGCCCCATCGATTCGTGTCGCCGCAACGCCAAAGTGCTCCGTTAACATCCGGTCTCCCTTCGCGAACTCTTCAAAAGCATGCTCGGTTCGGAAAACATACAACAGCCCCTTCTCCTGCCACTCGCATTCAAAACGATGTTGCTGGATCAAGGCGTGGTACTCGGCCATGGAAGCATCGAGAATCGCTTGCAAATGCTTGCCAGAAGACAACACTTGCTTATGAGTGCATCTTTTGGTGAACTGCCAGAACCAATTTAGCACGGCTGGATTCAAGCTAGGCTTCACGCGAAAGGGCGAACGTCGGTTGAACAACGACTTGAAGGCAAGCGGTATCGCGGATGGCTCGGTCAACGGCGGCACGTGACTTGGGCAAATGTATCCGCAGTTCGCAAAGGAACATGCAGAGGCGACCGAACCTTTATCGATCACCGTAACTTTGAATCCAGCCTTCGACAGATAATGCGCACAGGCAATGCCAACGACTCCTGCGCCGACGACAATCACGGAGGATGCTTCTGAGCTACGCATAACGAGTTTTCTTGTTTCCTTGGATGTGGATCTTTGGGAATGATCGAATCATGCGAACGAATTAGCCGATTCCATTCACGAACGGGTCATCGGCATGCCGATGCAGGAAGCCCTCGCTGCATACATAAGCATGTCCGACAATACGCGGCAAGATCGATCCGTCGCTGCCTGTTTGGTAACTGGCTTCAAAACGGCTTCCAATGATGCTTTCTTGGACCCATGTTTCGCCGGGTAGTAGTTTGCTATCAGCCGCCAAGCACGCGAGCTTGGCGCTGGTTCCGGTACCACATGGCGAACGGTCGTAAGCACCACCTGGACAATAGACGTAGTTGCGGCTATCGACTCCTGACTTAGAACTCGGCTCGAAAAATTCGATGTGATCTATCTCGGCGCCATCGGTCCCCGTGATCCCTTGCTCCCACAAAGCGCGTCGCAGTCGGCCAGCCACGTCGGTCAATCGACCAACATTCTGCAGCTCAATACGCATGGGTACTGATTCCGCTAAAAAGAACCAGTTCCCACCCCAGGCAACATCACCCTTGAATTGCCCCAGTCCCTCAACATCGACGATAACGCTTTTGGCCAATCGAAAACTAGGCACGTTCTCGATCGCAACCTTGTTGGAATCAAGCAGATTCACTTCGACGATTCCCACTGGCGTTTCGATCCGACTTTGCCCAAGACCAATTCGCCCTAAATGGTACAACGTGACGGCCAAGCCGATCATCCCATGACCACACATTCCCAAGTAGCCCGCATTGTTGATGAAGATCACACCAGCGGCACACCCAGGATCATGCGGGGGGCACAAAACGGCTCCTACCAACGCGTCCCAGCCACGTGGTTCCAAGATCACACAACGACGAAACCAATCCTGTGACTTCAGCTTTTGAAGCTGATCTCGAACAGGGCCGCTGCCCAAATCGGGAACGCCGGCAGTGATAACCCGAGTCGGCTCCCCTTCGGTATGCGAATCGATGAAGGCAATACGATCGGTGTTCATTACGATTTCCCTGTCCACTTAGCCCACCAGGACCTGAACTGTCGCCATTGGGCTTCCAAAAAAGCACGCTGCGAAATGCTCAATGCATCGGTCGGGTTGAAGTTATGTTCGTACTCAGGGTTTCCTTCCAGAACCATCAAATGTTTGTAATACAACACTAGGTCTGGACCTTCGTCGTACTTGGACAATACCGCCAAAGCGTCGTTCAGTTCCAAAGCCAATTGGCGAGCCTGCTGATCACCGCTGGCTGCTTTTTGACAAAGCTCCATCAATCGCAAGACTTCTTTAGGCAGTGCGTTTCCGACGCCGGTTATCGCACCGACCGCACCGCAACGCACGATGCCATGAAACACCTGAGTATCGACCCCCACCATCAAGGCGAGTTCCGGATGGCCGCTGGTGATGTGTTCAGCAGCATAAGTTAACGACTGGGCGCCACCAAATTCTTTGAAGCCGACCAAGTTCGAAAACTCGGCTCGCAAATTAAAGAACAGATCCGCCTTGGTTTCGAACCCGTAATAGGGACTATTGTAAATCACGGCAGGCAGACCATCGGCAGCTTTCAGGATCCCCGCAAAATGATGGCGTTGGGCAGCGTTGGACGAACCTCGTGAAAGAACGCGAGGAATCACCATCAACCCGGCCGCTCCCACCTTGCGAGCATGCGTTGCATGTTCCGCTGCAATCTTGGGGTTCTGTGCACCCGTGCCAACAATGACCGGTACGCCTGCTTCGGTTAAGCGTTGCACCCCTTCTTGTCGTTGAGCATCCGTAAGCAAGGGCCAATCGCCCATCGATCCACAATAGATAACAGCTGACATGCCAGCTTGAATCAACTGTTGGCCTTTCGCAACCAAGGCGTCGAAATTAGGATTTCGCGATGAATCGCAAGGAGTCATTAAGGCTGGCATACAGCCTTGAAAGACGTTGGATTGGGTAGTCACATTTTCCTCAGTGTGTTCTGGTATTCGTTTGCGTTGGGTAATCCAATGCAGGAAGTTTCTTAAGCGTCATCTTACCCTAAAAAGCCAACGATTCCTTGCATCTGTCGCTAGAAGCAACTTCAATTTGCGCACAATCCTATTTGACCTTACATTTCTTTGGTCAAAAGCGAATCCAAAGCACTTTCGGAACCAGCCACTCGAATCGGCGGAGTGCCCCATCGAACCATCAAGCGACAGCTAGCATGCTACGTCGTAATGGCGTCCCGCCTCGCCCCAAGAGGGCTGCATCGTAGCCAAGAGGGTGACTGGCACCTAATCTCCTTTTCTTGATTTCGGAATGAAGAGGGATCGTTACTGTCGAAAAATGTAGGGCGAAAGATTGCTGACGGAAACTAGGTTCTGAAATTTTTCGCCCCCCATTTTTCGACAGACTTTTTTAGGACGCTCACCTTTGGCTTGATTCCTAAAATCCTACGGCCCCATCAAACCATGAAGCGACAACTGTCATGCTATGGCGTCACTGAATCCCGCCTCGCCCTAGAGAGCGGCATCATAGCCCGAAGGGCTGCGTCATAGCCCGGAGGGCGGCATTTTCCTGCCGGTGGTGTCAACCA
>CAITIF010000487.1 GCA_903892365.1 uncultured Pirellula sp.
AAATCCAATTTGATTATTGAGAACAATATGAAGGGTGCCACCCGTTCGGTAGCCTGGTAATTCGCTAAGATTGAGCGTCTCTTGAACGACTCCTTCGCCAATGAAGGCCGCGTCACCGTGAATCAAAATGGTCATGTTGTCGGTGCGATGAATGTCCCCGGCGCGGTCTTGTTTCGCACGGCATCGGCCAAGAGCCACAGGATTCACGAACTCAAGATGACTGGGATTGAAGCAAAGCGAGATATGAACCTTTTGACCCGTGCTGGTAGTCCAGTCGCTGCTGTAGCCCATGTGGTATTTCACGTCGCCACCGCCACGAAACAATTCTGGCTTCGGATCGTCAAACGACCAGAAGATGCTTTGAGCCCGTTTGCCCATAATGTTCGCTAGAACATTCAATCGACCGCGGTGTGCCATTGCCAGAACCACGCCCGTTGTTCCATGTTGCCCTGCTTTTTCAAGCGCTCGATCCAAAAGCGGGATCAGGCTTTCGGCACCTTCCAGAGAAAAGGTTTTAGCCGTTGCGTACTTCTTGCGAACAAACTCTTCGAAAATTGTCGCGTCCGCAAGCTTTGTATAAATCCTTGTTTGAACTTCATGCGACAAGGCAAGCCGGTTTTCCGTGGTTTCCATTCGACGTTGCAACCAGTCGCGGATGTTGCGGTTGTCAATGTGCATGAATTGGGCACCTATGCTACGGCAATAGGTGTTTCGAAGCTTTTCGATGATGTCCGCAAGGGTGCGGCCGTTGGCATATTCAGCCGTTGGCGAGGCGAATGGACGTCGAAGGTCTTCCTCGGTCAAGCCATGGGAATGCGGGTCCAATTCAGGTGGTCCCTTTCGCGTCAGACCCAATGGATCGATACGAGCCATCAAGTGACCTCGGACGCGATACTCACGGACCAATTGGTCTACTCGTTCTTGCATCTTCGCAAGCCAAAGAGCGTCCGGTAACGATTCCGGAGTAATCGCAGATACAGCGGGCTGGTCGTCGCCCGACTCTGCGAACAGTCCGTCCGACTGCGCTGCTAACGAAAACTCCTCAAAGTATTTCTTCCACACATCCGACACGCTGGTTGGATCTTGGATGTAACGCACATATAAGTCATCGATGTAATCGAGACTGTAGGTATTCATTTCGCTTCGCTTGCGTAAGGGTGGTGGTTGGGGCCTGGCGTCAAAATGCCGCCCTTAGTAACGTGGCTCTGTATAAGAAATCCGAACACTCGAGATCAATCCCAAGGTCCGGCTAACGACCAGATAAGCGATATTAAGGGAAACTAACTGCCATTCTGTAACGGGGCGAGGAATCCCATTATCGGTAGCTCGTGTAGGATCAGCCCTCATTATAGCCGCCGGATGCTACGCGGAAACCTCGCATTTTCTTGACTTTGGTGAATTTCTGAAAATCTCCGCCTCGTCCGAAGTCATTTGGCCGATCGGCAGTAAATCAAAACTTGGCCAGACCAGAACAAGAGCCCGACGCCGCTACAACCAGCATGGCAAAGTAAACGCAGACCGGATTTTCCCCTCAAATTACCAATTCTCACAAAAGACAGGACAGCCCACTGTCGATAACCAGAAAACCGTCGGAGTGTTTTCGCTTCGAGGAATTCGGGTCGATCAAGGAGGGTCAGGAACATGCGAAACCATCGAGACCGAAGCGTCTGCTTGGATATCGTGAAAACGTCGAACTCCGAGACCCAAAGCCTACGACCATTTTCTTCGTGGCTCGCTGTTGTCTCCATGGCACCTTTCGTTTTGGGAACCTGGCACCCTACGCTGACGCTGGCTCAGGATAATGTGGCTCAGGATTCAGTATCTCAGGTGCTTGGCAGCCAACCCTTCGCAAACGTAATCCAGCTACAGGGCATTCCGGAACGCTCCGATCCGCCCGTGGTTACCGCGATGAGCATTTCTCCTGACGGAGAATGGATTGCGGCTGCTGGCGACGACCACGCCATTCGCATCGTATCGATTCGAACAGGTGCCACCCGGACAACTCTTCAAGGGCATAGCGATTGGGTGAAGGGGCTCGAGTTTTCGCCGAACGGAAATGAGCTGGCCTCCTGCAGCAATGATGGCACTCTGCGCCGCTGGCAGCTTGGCGATGCTCCCAAACTGCACAAAACACATGCTGCCGGGCATGCGCTGCTAGCTCTTTCGTACATCGATGACTCCCAAATCTACACTGCAGGATTCGGTGACAACCTTTACCTGTCTCTCAAGGATCAACCGAACTTGTCGATCGCTCATGTTTGCGAGTGCAAAGATGTTCGCACGATCGCCTGTTCGCCAGATCGCCAATGGTTAGCCTATGGCGGCCGGGATGGTGTCTTGCGAGTCCGACGCATTGATCAAAACAATACTGGCTCTGCCTTGAGTCAGTCACCAACCTCATTGACTTCCAACGACCATGCGGACGACATTGCGTCGCCGCTCCATTTCGACCGGATACGCACGATTCGATTCTCCGACGACGGTTCCCAACTGACCTCGGTGGGAGAAGATCGAAGAATTGTTCACTTTGACATCGCATCGCGAACCGTCCTTGGAATGTCTGAAATCCCCGGCGGGAAACTGATGGGCCTGTGCTTGCTTTCTGAGAACCTGTTTGCGATTGCAGGAAGCGACAATTCTATACGGCTCGTTGGGAAGGACGATCAACAGGCATCGATCAAGTTGGTTGGTCACGATGGATCTGTTTCGATACTTCGAAAGGCTGGTGACAAGCTTATTTCGGGAAGCTTCGATACCACGATTCGAATTTGGGATATCGCAGAAGCGATCAGCGATTCGAAAACCAAAGGACGTTACGTCCATCCTGTAGCTGCACAATTCGAAGACTCGGGGGCAGGCGATGCCATCAAGTAACTGGAAAAAGCGTATCAGCGAAATGAAGAAAAACCTGATGCTCGGACTTTTTTCATCCGACCGAGCGGAAACGCAAGCAGCTCCTCGCCCTTCATGCTCAGCAAGGAATAACGTGAGATCTTCGACCAAGTCCGTCAGGCGTTCGACTGTCGAATCGCTCGAAGCGAGAGTTGTTTTTAATGTCGATCCGCTTTGGGTTGGCGGTGTCTACGTCGAAGAAGATAACGGTGACGATGCTCATGGTGACTCGTTCTATGTTACGTTCCGCGGTGGAGCCGTTGGAACCCAACTGACTCGATTGGTCATCGATTCCGATCAAGGAACTCCGGGCTTCTCCAATGGGGACAACTTTTTCGACACGATCGAAAACGTCGCTAGCCTGGGTGCCGACCATGCATTCCCCTACAAGCTCGAGTCAATGACTGCTGCATCCCCCAACGCGCGAGTCAGCGCGGCTGTCACGGATGGCGGCATGTCATTGGTTCTCACTTTCGAGAATTTTTTCGCGGGGGACAAAGTCAAGTTCTCAATCGATGTCGATGAAATTCAGCGTTACCGTGGTGACTCAAACCCATCGGTCATGAATCCCGACGTCGACCCAATCACCTCGGGCGTTGAGTTCGCTGATTCGAAAATCCGAGCCAGCTTCACCGCGCCTCGATTCGAAAACGCGAGCGCGGAAGGCGTGTTCGTCAATGCCTACGACCCAGTCCTTGCCAGCACAGGGTTGGATTTGCCCGGCGATGATGTTGCAGGTTTGCGAGATCGAACTGCGGGAGCTGCTGCAACCGTCACTCAAGTCCCGAAACCGATTGAATTGTCAGGGACAGTGTTCGCTGACAACAACATCAATTTGACCCAAGACTCTGGCGAACAGGGAATCAGCGGTGTCACCCTGACCTTGTTCCGCCTAACCAACGGTACCTACACCAGCACCAACCTGAGCACCACCACCGATTCGCAAGGTCGCTATCGCTTCGGTCTCGAACTTGGCCTAGCCCCCGGGACCTATCAGATTCGCGAAACCCAACCTGCGGGTTATCAAAGTGTCGGTGCGATTCCCGGTTTGCTGGATGGAAGCTCCGTCCTTGGGCAAACTGTCGCCAATGACAAAGACATGCTGACTGGCATTGCAATTCTGCAAGGGGACAGCCGAGGCACGCGACTAGATTTCGCAGAGGCTCAGCCGGTTCAGATCAGCGGATATGTCTATCGAGACAACGACAACGATGGACTGCGGGAAACCGGTGAAACGGGGATTGCTGGAGTTGAAATCCAAATCGTTTCCTTGGATACATTGGTTGGCGCCGTCAACCAAACGACTCGCACCAATTCGCAAGGTTTCTATCAATTCCTGAGCCTACCACCCGGTCGATATCGGATCGTGGAAACCGTGCAGCCTGTCGGGTTCTTAGACGGGAAAGAGTCACCGGGCACTGTCGGCGGCGCACCGCGTGGTCGCTCGACGGTCAATGAAGAGATTACCGAAATTAGGCTCGATGGAAACGAAAGTGGTATTGAATTCAATTTCGGAGAAATCGAACCCGCTAGTTTGTCGGGACATGTTTGCGTTGCCTTGCCGGGATTCGATTGCTTCTCGACAGAACCGAATTCGAAATCGCCATTGCCTGGCGTCAAGATCGAGCTCGTGAACGCATCTGGTGCTATCGTTGCAACGACCTTCACAGGAGCTGATGGCACCTACCAATTCGACAACCTACCCTCGGGCGTCTACAGCATTCTACAAACTCAGCCTCTGGATCTGCTGGATGGTGGATCACGCGCTGGAACAGTGGCAGGAACCAACGTTGGACAAGCTGTCAGCGGAACGCGAATTGAACTGATCCAATTGGGCGGTGGTCAACAAGGGATCAATTACGATTTCTGCGAACAGCCACCGGCGTCCCTTTCGGGAGAGGTCTATCGCGACGATAACGATGACGGATTGCGTCAAGTGTCCGAGCCATCGATCCCAGGTGCAACGATTCGTTTGCTGAATGAATCTGGGGTGGTGATTGCAGAAACGGTAACCAACGCTCAGGGGCAATATCGCTTCTCATCCTTGAGAAAAGGCATCTATCGAATCGAAGAAGTCACGCCGGCGGGTTACCTTGACGGTAAAGATCGCGTCGGCACGATCGGCGGACAAGCCATCGGCCAATTGTCTGGAATCGACTCGATCCAAGCGATTCAATTGCCTTCAGGAATGGACGGAATCCATTATGACTTTGGCGAAATCCTATCGTCGAGCATCGCGGGTAATGTCTACGAAGACGCCGACGGGGATTGTGTGCGAGACCCCGGCGAAGTACCCATCTCGAATGTTTTGATCGAACTTTTGGATGGAAGCGGAACCGTGGTCGCATCCACCCGGACGGACGCGTTAGGCAATTACCAGTTTCAGAGTCTAAGACCTGGCACATACACCCTGCGGGAGACGCAACCAGCGGGATACCTTCAAGGTGGACAAAAAGCGGGCAGCGAGGGTGGCAACGATAGCGTCGCCGATTTGATCTCCGTAATCGCTATCGGTTCGGGGGTGCAAGCTCTACGTTATGATTTCTGCGAACAACGACCTGCCTCCTTGGAAGGAAAGGTTTTCGCGGATCTCAACGAGGACTGCATCTTGGACCCTGAGGAGTCGCCTATTGAAGGAGTTCGCATCGAGCTTCTCAATGCGCAGGGACAAGTGGTTCGAACAACGCTGACCAATGCCAATGGTGATTACCGATTCGAAGGACTGGTGCCCGGCCAATACTCCGTCCGCGAGATTCAGCCGGAGGGGTACTTCCAAGGTGGACAAATGGCACCTCCCGGAGTTGCCGACACAAGCATCGTTGACTTGTTGGCAAACATCACGCTTCGATCTGGACAGAGTCTCAGAGAACTTGACTTTTGTGAAGTGCCTCCTGCAAGCATCTCCGGTTATGTGTTTCAGGACGGAGAGCCCATCGAAACCGAAAATGGCCAGCCACCCTTGGTCTTGAAGGGATTGCGAGATGGAATTCGCAATGCAGACGATGCACCCATTGGAAGCGTTGTACTGGAGCTTCGTACACGGACAGGTGAACGCCTGAGCTCGCAAAACGCACTACCTGGAACCTACAACACGCCTACGATTCGCGTGTTGACAGACAGCAAGGGTTTCTACGAGTTCAAAGGCTTACGTCCTGGAGCTTATCATATCTATCAAGTTCAGCCCGAAGGGTACTTTGACGGGCGGGATACGGCTGGATCGATAGGCGGCTTCAGCATCAACTCCGACGATGTCATCGGTGATTCCCAGCAACAGGGGATCATCGAACTTCTGTCGATCAATCCTGCCACCAATCCTGGGCGCGATGCGATTTTGATGATCAACTTGAATGCGGGCAATCGTTCTGTTGAAAACAATTTCAGCGAGATCGTGGTGACGAAGGCTCAGCCGCCTGCACCACCTCCACCAGTAACGCCACCGCCGAATAATCCACCACCGGTCAATGGATTCGTGACCTTGCCCTTCGAACGTGTATTGGTGATTCCGCCACCGATCGTCGGAAGACCCGATGAAGCTGCGATTGGCTATTCTAGTGAATACACTTGGCACCTCAGCGTGGTCAACGCGGGCGAACCCCGAGGCCACCGTGTCGATAAAGAAGTCAGCCGTGAACGAGTTGCCGACGCAACCAAGATCCTGAACACCACCCAGTGGACGATCGATACCATTGATCGCGGTAGATGGGTCATCGTCTCTACCAACAAGAAAAAGCCAGCTCGCTTGTCTCGAGATGCCTTTGATGTGGATGGTGCGATTCATTTAGCCGGGGATTTCAATGGCGATGGACGCGATGAACTGGCCCTGTTTAAAGATGGGGAATGGTTGCTCGACATTAATGGAAATGGGGTCTGGGATTCAGGCGATCTGTGGGCCAAGCTTGGGGACAAAGCCGACCTGCCTGTGGTTGGTGATTGGGACAATGACGGCAAGGATGACATTGGAATCTTTGGACCCGAATGGGAAGGAGACGAGGAAGCCCTTGCAAAAGAGCCAGGTCTCCCCGATCCCGAAAATCATACGGACAATATGCTGGTCGCGATCCCAAAGAACTTGCCACCTCGCAATACAGTACCTGGGCAAGAACGTTTGATGCAACGCAGCGTCGCAGGCGAACCGCGATCGGATGTTGTTGATCACGTCTTCCGCTTTGGAACAGAATCACACCAACCAGTTGCTGGCGACTTCAACGGGGATGGTGTCTCGACGCTGGGGATCTTCAGCAATGGAAAATGGAAGATCGATGTGAATGGTGACGGGCGCTTTAGCGAACAAGATGATTCCTTCTTTGATTTCGGTAAGCCAGGTGATATCGCTGTGGTGGGGGATTTCAACGGAGACGGCTTGGACGAAATTGCCGTGGTTCGCGGACGTGACTTGATCGTCGATAGCAATGGAAACGGCAAATGGGACGCAACCGATCGCATCTTTGAAATCGAAGGGGAAGCTGGCCAAGTCGTGGTCGGTGATTTCGATGGAGATGGAGTAGATGAGGCTGCATTCTATGCGTCTCTTCCAACTCGAACGGAGCCAGAAGCAAGAACGGCAATACGTTAGCACGCTCCGATGCAAACTCCACTGGCTTGGCTAAACACAACCTCAAGTTACCCCAAGCTGGCGCTCGCTTCATCCGGGATAGGCTTTGCTGTTATCCTGATGTTCATGCAGATCGGCTTTCTCAACGGTCTGTTCGACAGCACCGTTCAGGTCCTGAGACTCCTTCGGGCCGACTTGATCATTATCAGCCCTGCTCGCTACACGGTCCCAAGCGAACAACGATTTGACTTTGGGCTGATCTTAAGAGCACGTGGATTGGATATGGTCCGTGAAGCCAACCCACTGTACATCGATCGTGCGATGGCCGAAATCCGAGTCATCGGAAACGTTTCCAGGTCGATTCGAGCAATAGGTGTGCCTTTAGATTGCGAAGTGTTTATCGACTCGGATATGAACGCCAAGTGCAAGCTCTTGCAAGATCGTGATGATGCGCTAGTCGATCGCAAAAGCAAGTCGAAGTATGGATTCGAAAAGTACGATTTGAAAACCCTTCAGAGCCAAGAGATAGAGCTTTCCGGCAAGAAAATCCAAATGCAAGAATGGGTGGAGATAGGCACCGATTTTGTCTACGACGGATCGATCGTCATGACAGAACG
>CAITIF010000488.1 GCA_903892365.1 uncultured Pirellula sp.
AGGTCAACAAGTTTTGGGGCTACTTTCGCTGGTATCTAGTTTAGCGAGTCTTGTTCCGTAGGAGCTTCCTCCCAATGCAGGCGTAGAATTCGCAAAAGCTCCTCGATCATCTCGGGGTCACTGGGCAGGTCCGCGTGTTTGCCGGAGACCCGCTTTTCGCTCGTTGCACCGGCTTGCGTTGCGCTCGAGACGGGCACGACGCCGTCGGAATCCCCGTTTCCAAGCATCCAGCGACCATCGCCAATGATCGAGTGTAATTTTACACATGGCTCCAAAGGCAAACTGTCCATGGCTTGGAGCAACGGGCTGTTGGGCTCCAATAAATCGACGCTCGTCGGGACGCGATTGCTAAACTCGTCTGAAAAGACACCTGGGTTGTCCGACATCAGTTTTCGATGTGCTTTTTTTTGCTCGGCAGGTTCCTCAATCAAAATCGACCCTAAGCGGCCGATAGCACGTTGGGCGAGTGCCGACCCCCGATGGGGCGTGCCAACAAAAATCACCCGCGAAACCATCGGCGACGCTTCAAAGAAGAATGCATCCTTCAGTTTGGTTCGAATGGCGGGTTCAATAGTAACACCCTCAAACGGGAGTTTTGAGATAGCGTTCCATAGCGAATCGCCGCTATACGCGATCTGCATCTTGCTGATCAAGCCACCCATGCTGTGACCGATCATGACCAAGCGATCTAACGCTGGATCGGTCGCTTCGGGATCCAAGTAGCCGCCGATCGCATCCAATTGTTGACGCAGCTTCGCCGCAGTCCCCAAGAACGGCTCACCCGTCGGGTATTGATAACCCCAAACTTGAAAACGCTGGCTATACCACTCTCGACTACGAAGCTCGTTCACGACATTCGCCCAGGTTAGCCGGTCGGATAATAGACCATGCACCAATAGCACCGGTATTTTGCCGGCAACGTATGGCTCCAACATGAAGAGCCCGGAATCATCGTTCGCGACCGAGCTTGGCTGCAAAAACGCACCAAGGTAGTTGCGTTGCGTTGTGCTCAAGACCCTGGCGGTGGGAGCTGATTTGTCGATTGCAAGAGGCTTACTAACTCCCTGAATCGCGATCGTCGAGGCATCGATTGGATTATGAAATTCCAGCACCAGCGGCAATTCGTTGGGTGTAGAACTGTCATCATGATGTTTAACGAGCAAGGTCGCTGGAAAGGTGGAAGTCTTGCGTTGAAAATCGTTGCTGATCGTTCGGGAACGCACCACGACGACGGGAACCCCCAACCCATCCTGACGGTACAATTGGTTCAGTTCCTTGGTGGCGTAGGGACCGACTGGGAATAGAGAATTAAAGTCGTCAGGGGGACGGTCGAATCCATAGTACATACACGGAATAAGCCGCCAACCCTTCTGCGATTTGACGCTCAGTCCAACTCGAGGGTCCAAGCGTTTGTACTTTTGCCCTTCGATCACTAATGCATTCAAGGCTGAGCGGTAGATCGCGGAAACATAGCAATCGTGTATGCCTTTTTCGTGAGATCGTGATTCGATTTCACGCCAGCAATGTTCTGCTGCTTCCAGGTAATGGTCGACACAGGCCGAGTCTTCACGTTGCGACGCATCCGCTGCCAGCGCGTACGCTATCTCTGCTTGCGACTGGTCCCAGTTGCCTGAACGCACGGTAACACGCTGAGTCAGGATCTTCGAGTCGGCCTGGACGAGCGATGGCGCAGGCCAAGTCCCTTGACGCAGCAAAGAGGTACAGCCCCACAACGAGCAAAACAAAAGGGTATGCGTCAGAAAGCATAAAAAGCTTTTAAATTTGCAACATTCCATGGATGACATAGTCTTCCAGCCAGGGCTTCTTGTGATTCTCAGGCTGAAGGCCTAATCCTGTGAGTTCGGTAGGATACGACGAAAGGATCGTACCTCATGCATCAGAGCCATCGTTGACGAATGCCACGAAACAATCGAATCCAACCATCCTCGTTGAAGACAATTCGACTCGACCGGCATCTTCTAATTCAGAAAAGAAAGACTCAAGATCTGAGAAGGCTGACGAAAAAATTCGAGCCCCCTGAAGTAGTTCGTTTTGGGTAATCTACGCAAGCCGATAAAAACAATTGACGAAATTGGCGCGATTCATTCGATAAAGACGAATAACCGAATTTCATGAACAAGGATGTGACTATGAAATCAAGATTGTTGAAGAGTTGCTTGCAAAGCGCGATTATAGCTGGCGTAGTGGCTGCTGGTGCGAGCTCGGTTCGAGCCCAAACATTTGGGGTGGAGCTTCACAACACCTTAATGCCCGCCTCGGGTGCAATGGCCGGCACGAGCATTGCCCAACCACAAGATTTCCTCTCTGGCATCAATGGAAACCCGGCCACGCTAACCCAATTCAAGGGTACGCAATTCACGTTCAGCGGTGCTTGGGCGGATGCATCGATGACTCAGACTCAAACGGGTAACATACCGTTGGTCGGTCCTCCATTGATCGAACCTTTCACGGCGAAATCCTCAGCACCTGGTTCGGCAGTGGCCAACATTGGTGTCTCGCAAGATCTTAGCGAGCTTGGGCTGCCTGCCACATTTGGGGTCGGATTCGTGACCACAAGCGGTGCGTTAGTCGACTACACAGATGTTCCTCAAAGCTATGGAACAAGTACTGGATTGTTTGTTTTCTCGCTCCCGATTTCTCTTGGTATTGATCTAACAGATCGCTGGTCCGTTGGGACATCTGCAGCCATCGGTATCGGAATTTACGACAGTCCATTCGTAGTTGCAAGCACGATGGTCATGGACTATTCGCTGCGTGGCACGATCGGTACAACGTACAAACTGAACGACTGCAACACCATCGGTGGATACTACCAGACGAAACAGAGCTTCACGTTTGATAACGGTTTTCTTTTGTTCCCTGGCCCGAATCAAATTCCAATCGACGTTGGTTTGGACATGCCCGAAAACTTGGGAATGGGGTTAGCCAACACAGCCTTGCTGGATGGCAAACTGCTCTTAGCA
>CAITIF010000489.1 GCA_903892365.1 uncultured Pirellula sp.
CGATTACGATTACGAATAGGATGGGAGGCCAAAACAGCGCAACTTCCATCCTAACGCATGCAACTCAAGGCGACCAACTCGAACGAGCGTCCGAGTTAGCCGCATCACCAATCTACTTCACACCAAACGTATACGTTGTGGTTTCTTTGAAGGTCTCCGCTGGCTTCAGCAGGGTCGTTGGAAACGACGGCTGGTTTGGCGAATCTGGGAAATGCTGAGTTTCCAAACAGAAGGCTTCATGCAACTTGTAGCCACCATTGCCCTCGGTACCATCCAGGAAGTTACCTGTGTAAAGCTGGATTCCTGGCTGTGTCGTTTGCACTTCCATCGTTCGGCCACTGGCGGGATCAACCACTTTCGCTGCGAGCCTCAATTTGCCGGCGTCACCTCGAACCACGTAGCAATGGTCGTATCCATTGGTTTCCTTCATTTCTGAGATCTTATCACCAATCGGGTGGCTGGACACAAAATCCAATGCAGTACCAGCGACGGGAAGTAGCTTTCCGGTTGGGATCAAGGTGTCGTTTACGTCCAGAACTTGATCACATGCCAACATCAGCTCATGCTTGTAAATGGTTCCGCTGCCGGCTCCGCCCAAGTTGAAGTAAGCGTGGTTGGTCAAGTTGACGTGGGTCGGCTTGTCGGTTGTGGCGCTTAGTTGAATGGTCAAGCGATTGGTGTTATCCCAAACGTAATCGGCCACGACTTGCAACGTTCCTGGGTAACCTTCGTCCCCATCAGGACTGGTAAGTGCGAATCGCAAGCCGACGCTGGTGGAAGACTTGAGTTCGGTCGCTTTCCACATCAGCATGTCGAAACCGACTTTGCCGCCGTGCAAGTGATTGGGTCCATTGTTCGTGGCCAGGGAAAATTCCTTGCCAGCGATAGAAAATTTACCGTTGGCAATTCGGTTGCAAAATCGACCGACGGTTGCACCGAAATAGGGATGGCGTTGCAAGTACCCATCGATGGCAGAGAATCCAGCCGTAACGTTCGTTTTCTTCCCTGACTTGTCGGGAACATTAATGGAAACCACGATAGCACCGTAGTCGATCATCTCGATCGTGTTTCCCGCGGAATTGGTCAATGTGTATTTCGTAACGCTTTTGCCATCGGATGTCTTTCCGAAAGGGGCAGAATCGATCTTCATTTTGCTTTGTGCTTCGCAGATTTTGGAGGATAGAAATAGAAGGGCAAAGGTCGCGATCGCTACGCATAGCGAACGCAAGAGTCCTCGCGTTACCGACAAACTTCTGAATGTGTTTCTCATGGTTATTCCTGGATATAGACGGGGAGAGCGCGTAACACAAAGTGTAACGGAGCCTAATTTCCGGCAAAGCCCCTACTTTCTCCCTATTCAGACCAATCCAGGCAATCCGGGCGATCCTTGTTTTACAAAGAAGTTAACAAAAATTGCGGTGATGGACGGACACGATTGAGCTCACGGTCCTCAAACGCATCCTAAATTCTCATGGAACCAATGCAGGCCCCATCGTCGCATTCCCGGTTCGACTTGTCGCTAGGTTATCCATGCAAAGGGCTACCGTGAGATTTTTTCCTTCTTC
>CAITIF010000490.1 GCA_903892365.1 uncultured Pirellula sp.
CATGCAAACGGTTACTAGTAAAGCCAATGCAAATCGCAAGAGACCATGACGTGGCTTTCGCGAATTCAATGGATCCTTCTCGTGGGGCAACTTTGTTTTAGACCGAACGCGACTCTCTGACGTTATCGCAGAACTTTCACGGTCGGGAACCGATCCTGGCGTTACTCGACTCGAGTCTCGCATCGAGTACGAGAACGAGAACGAGAACGAGCACGAGCACGAGCACGAGCACGAGCACGAGTTAGCAACACGCTTGCGCAAAGATCGCTCCGAGATATTTATCACAATGCACTATCCTCCAACTACGAAGCGTACATTCTCTTCAACAACCGGTGCGATAATGCCTCGTTCGGTGACGATGGCTGTAATGAGTTCACTAGGCGTAACATCGAACGCAGGGTTGTAAACACCGATGCCACTGGGTGCAGTCTGCTTTCCGAATCCATGGACGATCTCTTCGGCCTTGCGTTGCTCGATCGGGATATCATTCCCACTGACGATCGACAAATCGAACGTGCTTCGCGGAGCTGCAACATAGAACGGAATGTTATGAAACTTAGCCAGAACAGCTAAACCATATGTCCCAATTTTGTTGGCTGTGTCGCCACGGGCCGTAATTCGATCAGCCCCAACAATGACGGCTTGCACACGCCCTTCTCGCATCACTTGAGCGGCCATTGAATCACAGATCACGGTACAGGGAATTCCACGTTGTTGCAGTTCCCATGCAGTCAGCCGTGAGCCTTGCAGCAATGGTCGAGTCTCATCTGCATAAACATGGATATTCTTACCTTGATCCTGCGCGGTGAATATCGCAGCCAGGGCCGTACCATACTCCGAAGTCGCAAGCCCACCCGTATTGCAATGGGTCAAAATACCAAAGTTGTCGTCAAACAATTGAGCACCGAAATCGCCGATTGCATGACAGGTCCGTCGATCATCGTCATGAATGAGCCTAGCTTCGCGCAGCAGCGACTTAGCTAGATCCGCCCCCGATGCTAAGCTCGTACTGCGAGCAACCACCGCTCGCATCCGATCTAAAGCCCAGAACAGATTCACGGCTGTTGGGCGACTGGTGGCAAGATAATCACAGACCTCAATCGTTGTTGCTCGTGTGGCCTCGAAAGACACTGCGCTTGTTAGGCACTTTTGAATGCCGAGCACCACTCCGTAAGCGGCCGCGATTCCGATGGCTGGTGCGCCACGGACTCGCAACATGACAATCGCCTCAAAAACTTCGTCTAGGGAATGCAGGTCAAGCTGCTTTAGCTGAAGCGGTAAGAGCGTCTGGTCAATAAGCCGCAAGTGACCGTCGATATCACCGGCCCAGGCAACAGAAAACACTTGATTGGAAGCGGTGGGGTTAGCAAGACTCATTTCACCCCCCCATCGTTTTCGGTACTTTTCATTCCATCGACTCCATCGACCATATTACCAGAAGCTTCACCGGCAACATCACCGGCAACATCACCGTCAGCAAACGGTTCTGAAAGTAGACGTTTAACCGTTTCCGTTAACCGTTCCATCGCGAACGGTTTATGAATGTAGTCGTCCGCACCAAGCATCCGAGCGTACGCTTGGTGCCGTTCCCCATCGTTCCCGGTCACCATGATCACTCGAACATAGGCGTTTTTTGTTCGTCGAAGATGTTCCAGCACCAGAAAGCCGCTTCGCCCTGGCATCATCATGTCCAGTACCATCAAGTCAGGGCGCACGATGTCGATCGAAGCCACACCTTGATTCCCATCAGGAACGTGAGTGACGGTGTAGCCCAGGTCTTCAAGCGCATACTTAACAGGTTCGGCAACCTCGAAATCATCGTCCACGATCAAAATTCGCGGTGCGCGGTTCTCAGTTTGCCAGGCGGGAGCAATAGGCATAGTTCTTGGTTCACGATAGTGTCACGGAGCCGGCTTGAACGTCCTATTTGTGCAAGCCAACTTCGTCGTCGAAACCATCTAGTATAGCAGCCTTTGCAATCAAAGTACTATCGCACTGCAAGCCTCTCTGCCCGCTGTGAAAGCTTCTCAGTCGAGCCTCAGGGCTCAATGGCAGAATCCAAGCCTCAACTTCCTGTTCATTCAGGAACAGGAAACCCAGGAATCTTAGTCCACCAAGGCAACTCATCCTCGCTTTTTGGGGGCGAAGAAGGAACCTCGTCAGGACGCATTGGTTTTGGTGGATCCGGCAATGTCCAACCCTGCTCCGGAGGAGGCAAATTCAAGGCTTGATGGTAAGATCTTTGCCGCTGTTCTACCCACTTTAAGGTTGGAAATGTCGAATCGCCTGGCAGAAAAGTGTCCGCATGCTTGAGCCGGTCGCGCGCGAGCTGAAAATCTTCGCGGGCCACGGCAGCGAGACTTAGATTTTTCCATGCCGCTTTGTTCCATGAATGCTGGTCTGCTGCTTGCTGCCACTCCTGTTCCGCCCGATCCCAATCGCCTTGTTTTGCGAATGCGTTTCCTTTGCGAACCACGGAAGAGCCTGGGGAGAACCAAGGCAAATCCAGCATCGCCTCCACGCGTTCCGTCGTCGGCGCAACAAAGCTCCATGATTGACGAGCCGAAGCAGCTAAAACGCGAGCGTCCCCGCCTTGAGCCAAAAAAGTAAGCTCAGGGTTATCTTTGTCAGCTTGCTTACGATCCACCGTGATGGTCTTTTCACGGATACGCTGCCCGGACTCAACGTCGACGATCGACCAATGCACCGTAAGCGATTCCACTTTTTCTTTGGCCTTAAAAAGGCGAAACCAACGCTTCTTTGGATCAGGCGGGGGAAGATTCAATTCTTCACGGACTATATTCCCTTGCAACAAATAATCCATTCCTCCTCGACGTGCACTCGAAAGAGTCGCCATGTCGTTCGGTTGGTTGTCGAACGAAACAAGTTGGATCCCACCGATTTGCGAAAGTTCCGCCGGATAGACCGCAACCACTAGTGGGCTTGGGTTTGGCTGAAAACGCTGCAAAGCCTCAAGCAAACGATCTCGGGTCTCGCTATTCCCTCCAATAGGAGCCACAGCAACTCGTAGAGCACCTGCTTTAGGAACTTCGCCAGCTTTCCAAACATGCATCGGCGCAGTCATTTGGCATCCAGTCGCAAACGTCAAGAACATCAAGCAACCGAGTCGAATCATCTTTGACTTCCAGCAAATGAACATCTTGGCAGGTCGCTCTTTCCTCAATTCGTTTTTCATGTTCAGTCGAGTTGCTTGAACTACAGAACCAAGCCAGGAAGTCATCTCGAGTTCTTGCAATTCTTCTTGCAATTCGCGAAGTCCACCCTGAACCAATCTCGCAAAAAAATTTCTCGCCGTCTTCTTCTACCTTCTCCAACTCCTCGCAAACAAGAGAGACTGGGCGGGCTAGGACAAAAACTCAGCACGGGGACAGCACAGATTACCCAATTCGTATGAGCTGCATTTACACAGTCGGAGTTCACCAATCGGGTGCTGCCAATCGATCTAACCAGCATAAATGTGTTCACCCGCAGCAATGCTAGCAAAGGAACGTACGGAAAAGTCAACTCATATGACCATGTCGGTGAAAGCAACTCGATGCACTCGCAATCGGGGGATTCCCATCTCCCGTGCCGTCATTGCTTTCCTGGTGATCGCCTCGATCGTGGCGTTTCAGACTCATTGGCGGCAGCTAGCTTTCGCTGATGAACCGCGATCGCCTGAACGAGGGGCAGAAGTTCCGGCAGCTTCAACGACGGGGCTATTCTTGGTGAGTTCGTCGATTCCGCTCGAATTACCAGATTCATCACTGCCAAGTTCGTCACTGCTAGGCCCATCACCGTCCGAGCCCATGAGAGCAAGTCGATCCCTCGGTGCGGACGACATTGCACAACTCGCAATGAGTCGCTCAGGTACCGCACAGATCGTGGAGTCGGATCTTCAATCGAGATCGAGTTCCAGCGGGAAAGCTCAGCATCACGACAACGACTACGTGATGAATCGAGTTCAGCGAGCAATCGCCTATCGTTTTAGACAAGTGTCGCGATCCAATGCCCTGAAGCTCCATTTTGCGATCGCAGCATGTGCTCGAGCCGAACAAGCTTTTGATGCCGCAGACCATATGCTGATGGAGCAGTCCGTGGCACAAAACAAGTTAGTGGACGCGGGGATTCCTATCTCCGACCCACTATTCATCGACCGAGCCCGTTTGGCTATCGTCGACAAACGAGTTTCTAATCGTTCACAACTGTATCAGCTTCGCACTCAACTCGCCTCATTCATTGGAGCGGATGCCGCTTGCAATCATTCTCCGTCGGAGGAAGAGGCCATCATCCCAAGCGATTCCGATGTTTGCGAACATATTCAGGAAGCATTACGATGTCGGTGTGATCTCGCCACTTTGATCGAACTTCAATCGCATGTCTCGGCCGACAATCTGGCTCAATGGGACAGTATCGGTGCTGCAATGAGCGGTGTCCCACTACCCGTTCGCGGGGCTGTTCCATTTTGGCTTCGACTGTTTCGTTCGACCTGCAGCAAGGATGAGCAAGCCAAGCTAGTAGCAGCTCGAAAGAAATGGCTCTGCCACTTAATCGCTGAACGAACGAAGCAAATCACGGCTGAAGTGGAACTTGCTTTCGAGAAGAAAAAAACAGCCGCCTTGCGATGGACCCTTGAATCTGAAAATCAAACGAATTGGGATTTGCGTCTGCGACAACTGGAAGCGATCAGCGAGGCTCACGGAAACTTGGCTGAGCAAATTAGCACCAAACTTAATCAATTCGAATCCAAAGGAAAATTGATCGAACGCTGGCTAGATTGGCATCAATCCAACATCGAATTGAAACTCGCTGTTGGGTGCGAATAGTTTGCAAGTCCACTTGGCTTGCTCGGTTCAAACACGACGCAACTTCCAAGCCGCGACGATTTGTTCAATCGTTTCGGACAGCGATATAGAAATGTCCCATTGCGGATAATGCGATTGCATTTTTCGAAGATCGCTGTAGTAGCAAATGTGGTCACCAATCCGGTTTTCATCTACATAGCTGTAGGACATCTTTTTGCCCGTAAAGCCTTCCGCGATGGCAAAGGCCTCCAAGATAGAACAGCTATTTGCCTTGCCCCCACCCAAGTTATAGACTTCGGCAACCCGTGGAGCATCGACAAAGGCCTCCATGAACCTTGCGACATCGAGCGAATGAATATTGTCCCGGACTTGTTTTCCTTTGTAGCCAAAGACACGATACTCGCGACCTTCAAGATTGCACTTGACCAAGTAGCTCAAAAATCCGTGCAACTCGACTCCCGAATGATTGGGCCCCGTCAGACATCCTCCGCGCAAACAGCAGGTTGGCATTCCAAAGTAGCGGCCGTACTCCTGGACCGAAATATCGGCTGACACTTTGGAGGCTCCAAAAAGTGAGTGCTTGGATTGGTCGATTGAAAAATCTTCAGCGATACCGTGTTCGTACAACGCGTCGTCGAAATCCCATCGTGTTTCGAGTTCTTTCAGACGAATGGTGTTGGGGCGATCGCCGTAGACTTTATTGGTTGACATGTGAACGAACGGCGACTCAGGACAAGCCTGCCGAGTCGCTTCCAGAAGATTGAACGTCCCCACAGCATTGGTATCGAAGTCATCAAAGGGGATGGCCGCCGCGCGATCGTGACTTGGTTGAGCTGCTGCGTGTACGATTGCATCCGGTTTGATTTGTTGAAGCAACGCCAGAACTTGCTGCCGGTTGCGAATGTCGACTTCGTGATGTTGATAATGCTGAATAAGGCCGCTGAGTCGCTCTTGATTCCATCGCGTGTCACCGGAGGGGCCAAAAAAAACAGCCCTTTGATTGTTGTCTACTCCATGAACCTTCCACCCCAGCGAAGAAAAATGCAGGCAGACTTCCGACCCAATCAATCCAGACGATCCGGTAACTAGCAAAATTTTGTCAGCAGAGGCTTTATTCACAGGAGTTTCATTCAACGGATTTTGCGGAAAGGGGGATCATCAACTTGTTTTGGAACTCGGAATGATCGATCATCCGAATCTCATGGGATTCGAAGGAGGGAGGTCGTTGCTTGTGTCAAAACGTCGCAATCCGGTCAGTTGCAACGCCAGCAGAAACAAATACGCAGGATTCAGATAGAGGTATCGACGCCATAGACGCTTAGGCTCGCTGCCCAATCGAAACAGCCATTCTAGCCCTGACTTTTGCATCCAAGCGGGCGCCTGGGGAAGCATCCCGGCGTGAAATGGAAACGCGGCACCAACGGCAAATAAAGGCATGTTCAGTGCACTTGCCATTTCGAATGCAAACACCTCCTGACGAGGACACCCTAATCCAGCAAATAAAATCTTCGCGCCGCTTGCTCTGATCCGCTGCGCAAGCCCCTCGCTCTCCAGTTGCGTGAGCTGTCGGAATTCCGAAGGTTCTAATCCAGCAACTTTCAACGTTGGAAACCGCCCAGTCAGATTGGCTTTGAGTTTCTCGAGAGTCTGGGAGTTTGTTCCGAAAAAGAAGACGGGCAAACCTTCTTGGGCGGCCGCTTCGCACAACTTCAACATCAAGGTTGGGCCGTAAACGCGATCGGGTAAAGCACAGCCGTGAAGCAAATTCAACCCCCATCGAACAGGCATCCCGTCGGGCACAATCATGTCAAATTGGTTGAGCCGATATCGGTGCTGGGAATCGAGCGCACCTGTCATCACGCCGTGAACTGCCAAAGCAGTTGTTATAAAGCTTTTGGATTGCAGCGCAGCCTGAATTAGTCGAGCAACGGCCGCATCGTAATCCACCGCATCGATTTGAACTCCAAGGAGGCTTTTCTTGCCCAAATCAATCATCTTGCGCCAATGACGAGAGTAGTGAAAAAATCCATTGCAGCAACCAATCCGAGAAAAAACACGGGTGTTGGCAATCGCGGCAATGTGAGACTCACGCTGCCACCACCACCAAATTCCAGTGTGGTAAGTCAAGTTGCAGATTCAATGGGATAGTGATGCGGTTATCCATACCTCGCTGGAATATCGAATACCTTGAAGCAGCACCACCGGATTAGTCGGCACAAAGAAACCCAACGCTTTTGCAACTTCTCGTTCCCTGGACCAACTCCCAGGGTTCGCGACGACGCTTGGTATTTTCAACGAGCTCCGAATAGCCAGCTAAATCCAAGACTTTTTGACAGGTCTTGCACAATTCGCCCA
>CAITIF010000491.1 GCA_903892365.1 uncultured Pirellula sp.
CAGAATTCGCAGGTCAGCCTGTGGATATGAAGTTGGTGTTGCTGGCCAAGCATCTTGATGGCAAGCTGGTGACGGGCGATTTCAACTTGAACAAGGTGGCCAAAATCCACAACGTGGAAGTCATCGACCTCAATCACATTGCAAACGCCTTACGGCCTCAATTTTTACCGGGCGAAGGATTTCAAATTCGCGTTGTCAAACCAGGCGAGGGTCATGACCAAGGCATCGGTTATCTGGACGATGGAACCATGGTGGTTGTGGAAGGCGGACGAGATCGGTTAAATCAAACAGTCGCCGTTGTTGTGACCAGCACCCTTCAAACGCAAGCTGGCAGAATGATTTTTACGAAGTTTGATGGTCCTGACCAACGCGGCTAAGCATTCCGCTTCCTGTTGCGAGAATGAAAAAGTTTAGCCCCATTTTTAGAAAGTCTTATCGTGAGTGAATGGCTCGAAGTAGGCAGCAAAGCCCCCGCTTTTACCTTGCAATCCGACAGTGGAAAAAAGATCAAGCTCAGCGAGTTTAAGGGGAAAGCAGTAGTGCTGTACTTTTACCCCAAGGATGACACCCCCGGTTGCACCAAAGAGGCATGTGCCTTTCGCGATGCGAGTCTCCAGCTACAAGAGCTCGGGGCGGTCGTGTTGGGTGTCAGCCCAGATGATGCAGCCTCGCACGCAAAGTTTCGAGATAAGTTTTCATTGAACTTCCCATTGCTATCCGATCCAGAGCACCAAATGGCCGAAGAGTACGGCGCATGGCGTGAAAAGAACATGTACGGAAAGAAGAGCATGGGAATCCAACGAAGCACCTATCTAATTGATGGTGCAGGGAAAATTGCAAAAGTTTGGAAGAAAGTGAGTGTCGATGGCCATGACGCTCAGGTACTGGAAGCATTGAAAGAATTGGTTAGCGAATGAGCAATGTATTGAATCTTGTTATTCATGGCGCCTCGGGTCGAAATGGCAGGCGGCTGATAGCGTTGGGGCAAGCGGACCCGGATGTCTGTTTGGTGGGCGCGATTGTTCGCAGCAGTTCAAAGTACCTGGGCCAAGATGCCGGCAGCCTGGCTGGCATCCAAGCAATAGGCTTACCGATTACTAGTGCGTTCCCAGAGAAAGCCGATTGCGTGATCGACTTCTCATCGCCCGAAGGAAGCCAGCATGCGATTGAGCACTGTGTGGCCAGTCGAATTCCGTTGGTGATTGCTTCGACCGGATTGTCGCCCGAACAAATCGATAATATCGCAAAGGCTTCGAAGCATATTCCGGTTTGCTATGCTCCCAACATGAGCGTCGCTGTCAACTTGACCATGAAGCTTGTCGAAAGTGCTGCGAGAGCGCTCCGCAACACTCCTGGTGGTGCTGACGTGGAGATCATCGAACGGCATCATCGCTTTAAAGAAGACAGCCCAAGTGGCACGGCTCTCAAGTTTGGACAGATCGTCGCCAAGGAAATGGGGATCGATCAACACGTGCACGGGCGTGACGGTCAGGTAGGAGCTCGGCCGCATAACGAGATTGGCTACCATGCGGTGCGTGTTGGTGACGACGCCGGTCAGCATACGATCGTATTTGGGATGATGGGGGAAACCATCGAGCTTCGCGTTGCGGCGTCCAACCGAGATTGTTACGCGTCGGGTGCAATTGCCGCTGCGAAGTTCTTGATCGGAAAGCCTTGTCAACAGTATTCCATGTTTGATGTTTTGGGCCTGTAGGGTTTTAGCCCAGACTAGGTCTTGTTATGGCGCGTTGCGATCAAGGTTACTTATGCCGAGTCTGTGGTGAAGAGGTCGAGCTCATCACGGACAGTGAACTGTATCTGCGCTATGTGATCGGCGAGGTGGATCCCGAAACGCTTCATTTGTCGAGCGAATGTCATTTGCGATGCGCACCCGCTTTGGCTCAATTCATCAGCGACGAACGCTTTGTTCCTCCAGTGGAGGTGGCAGGTCCGTTTTCTAAGAGGGAACTCGACCCGACGTTTGTTCGCCAGCGTTCCGAGCTCTTGAACCGAGGTTACGCAAGGCTCTGGTCGATTCAGCAAGAACGCCGTAAGCCGCTGACCGTGATCGAGTATCCGCTGCCTGAATTCAGCAATAAGTGGCGTTAAGCGAACGGACTCGTTCGACAAAAGTCAATTTGCGTTTCCTTGAGCCTGAGGCGCTAGCCGATTGTTGCAACACAAATGAACTCGGCTGGCGCCTCAGGCTCACTTTTGTCGGGTGCGTCGCCATGCCCCTTCGGTCGGTGCCATGCACTGTTTGGCGTGCTGTTCCATTCTGAGCCCAGAGGGCGGCATTTCCTTGCAGGTGGTGTAAACCACCAGAGTACTGAAGGCCCGCAGCCCAAGCCCGGACGGGCGATACGCTGACTAGTCTGCCATGAATCTTATGTGTCGCCCTCTGGGCTTAGCAAGTCGTTGCGCCCGAGTCCGGCGGCTCACGCCGCCGGCAGTAAAATGCCGCCCTCCGGGCTAAAATGCTGCTATCAGAACTCAAACAGTGCCATGCACTGTTCGACAAAATGGAAACGTTGCGATCTTGTTGGTGTTTTCGGGATAGGGGGTTGGTTGGCAGTTCCGAGCAGTTGAGGACAACTGCTCTACAATGTCGAACAGTTGTCGCTCAACTGTTCATGAAGCTTGCAGCGACATTCCATCTCAAGTCATCCAGGCCGGCACTACACGTCAACGCCTCGGTCGGTACCAGAACTGATTAGGGAACCACGGAATACACGGAATGCACGGAAGGATGGCACAAGGCAATCAGGCTCTTTTTCTGCTTGTTCTGTAGCTCATCAAAAATCGCGCTGAACAAATGGTTTGCATTGCGCGAACCTCGACGCTTGTTGCAAGATCCTTCCCTCATACGATTTTTTGAAGTGCTTGGTGGGGAATTGGATTGCGACGAGTAGGGAAGAAACCAAAACAAGCTCCTGAGACGATGCTCGATCAGCATTTTCGATCGATTGGTTTTTCGACTCGTGAGCAATACGAGACCTGGTGCCGTGCGTTGGGATTCCCCATCGTTTTGCAAAAACACAGGAAACAACTGGCAAGAGAAATTGCTGTCGCAAATTCACTTCGGCAAAACTCTCTTCGAGACGCACAAGAACCAAGGGCGAGAGATGCGTTGGGCTGGGTCTTGGATGCATGCAATGGCGAAGATCCTGCCAACATTCGTGTTGCCCACATTGAGTATGTTGCGAAAAGATTGAAGCAAGCCGACGCTAGCTGCTCCGCGGAGCGGCCGTCAGCCCAAGTCTTGTTGGATATCGTTCAGCACGTATCGAAACAAAACGCGAAACTGTTTTTTGAACCTGTTCTTGCATCGCCTCGGTTCACCCAATCTCATGACAACACCTTTCTGACTGGGTTGATGCTGCTCTCGGCCTATCAGAGCCGATGGATCCGTCCGATTCAAGATTGGAAACCCTGCTCTTACAACCCTCGTCGGCAATTCAGCAGCCTGATTCACCATTTGTTCGATAGACACAGAGAGATGCCGGAGTGCATGATCTCCGCTTGGTTTAGCGGCATGCAAAA
>CAITIF010000492.1 GCA_903892365.1 uncultured Pirellula sp.
CTCAACTGCTCCGAACCTGCGACTGTCTGTTGAACAGGGCTGCCGCAGAATTGCCCCCAGACAATAACAGGTTCGCTTCAACACAGTTACCAGCAGCAAGCTAACTCACTGCCAACGTGGCTGGCCCCGTTTGGCTAATTGCTTCTGCACCTAAATGGCTCTTTTCGACTATTTCAATCCCTAAGGGTGCTATCGGTTCCCATTCGGTACCGCATGATTCGCACTTCTCTCGCTCGATCCGCCGATTGCGATTGCATGCCGGACACTTCGTATAGACTGCACGAGGATAAATCGAGAGAACCAATATCCACGTACCAAGTCCGATCAGAAATCCCCCGGCGCACCAACTTGCAACTTGCCTCGCCGAAAGCCCGCGCCAACGCGCTGCGAGTATCGCAAGTATCCCTGATAAGATCGCTTGAGCAGCAATGAACCCGAGATAGCCAAATCCGTCGTGCATCGGGTAACCGAAAAGATAGGTAACGGTTCCAATAGTACCCAGAAGAACCGGTGGCACCAAGCATGATGGGATGAAGATTTGCCGCTTCATGGCCTCGACGTTTGCCATCGACAACGATTGTGGGATCGAGGTGGTGTAATGCTGGATCTCTTTTTGAATCGAACGAGCGACTTCCACTTTTGATTTCACATAACTTCTTTCGGAATAACCAATCGCGATCGTCCAATTGTCGGGGTCACGGTAATCGAATTGGACATCCCCGCCCTGCAGTTTGGTTCCAAAGTCCGTAGGGAGCGACAGTGTTGTGATTTGTTCGCTTATTTGAAACGGCCCATTCAACGCTTGACCCTCGCATCGGAACATCGAGATCGAGCTTCCGTCCCAGATGGCAAGATGACTCGAGTCAGAAGCTCCGCGTGCAGTATCCAGGTAGGAATAGGCTCGAACGTTCTTGTCCAATAGTCGATTGATTTTTGATTTATCCAGATCGACGTGGTAAATCCCGTCGGTGGCCACGATCGCAAAGGAGCCTGCTCCCAACGGAATTCTTGTGCCTTTCGGCTGCGCGTAAGAGTTAGCCAAGCCAGTCAGTACAGGAGGATAGTTATATCCGAAGGTTAATAATCTTGGAATTTGTTCAAATGGAACTTGCTGCACTCCTGCGTCGCCCACTCGTTCTTTTCCGACTACCGCAATCAATCGGCTTCGTTGCAAAGCATCCTGTTGATAGACATACAGAAGACCTCGAAAACCCATTATATTCAGAGGATGACCGTCTAACGATGTGCAACTCCCTACATAGAGCATGTCCCAATAGTTTGCGGAAAAGTACCATGGATAACTAAAACTGAGTCCAGTCACTAGTTCCGCTACATCAGGCTTTGAATCAACATCTTCATTCGACTCGGATATTGGAAACTTCACTTCCGCGAGTTGTTGACCATAACCAGTTTTAACGACGGTGCGTGATTCGACTAACCAGGGCATCCCTTTGTTCGTGAATTGCACAGAGTGATACGCAAGCGAGTAAGAATAATTTGTCATGGAAGCGGAAAACGCGGTAACGAGAAGAATAGCTACTAACACTGCTGCAATCATCATGAACTTTTCGTAAATCGAGATGTTTGGAGTTCGCGATGGTGCTGGTTGGCTTGGCCCACGCAGAAATACCAATCGACTTGCAGCTACCAGCAGCGACATACCAAGGATGCCAAGCAGAAACCCAATGGCACTGCCAACCGGCTGATTATGCAACGACAAGATTGAAATAGCTGCAAAGGAAACTGCAAGGGAAGCCAACAGCGGGAAGAGACGGGAACCGTACCAACGGCATGGTCGACACGCTACCGCAACCGCGCCGAAGTAAAACGAAAACGAAAACATGACCGCCACGACCGAAGGAACAACTTGGATCGGATTCACCGGCGCCGAGTTAGGACCGATCACCGAGAAAAAAACGGCGAGTGCCCCTAGAGGGACCAACATGGCGATCAGATAGACAGCAAGGTTCACGAGGGCGCGAATTACGAAAATACGATGGAGCGAGAGTCCCCGCTGGACGAGAAACCCACGTGCGGATCCCCAAGTTTCTGGCAAGTAGTTGGCGAGCCCTAGAAAGGTCGCAAATATTGCCGACACGAACCATGTTAGCGTGAAAAGGGGCTCGGAACGCACCGCGGAAAAGTTCGGCGATTGCGTTGCAAGCTGATACCAAATCAACGCGACCAACAGCCCCATGCCGACTGGTAGCCAGCGGATGGAATCCTTGATTTCTTTTCGAACCCATGCGTTCATGTTAGATCTTTCCTGGTTTTCGAAGGCTTGAATCTGTTTCGAACATGCTAACTATTTATGGCAAACGACAATGGAAGCTATCCCAGTAGGTTGGGATCCCCGTCCCGACTGTGCATCAAATCGACATCAACGAAGCAGCGCTACGGCTCCGTGACATATAGGCCATTACCCCCTCGTCAAACGTGGATTCCTCCTGGCGGGCCGTATTCCCGCCAAGCCGGTACAGCTCCTTCTGAGTTACCTCGTCAGCGTCAACAATGACAAAGCTCGAGTTCCGTCCCACCTGTCGTCGCGATACCAGCCCGGCAATCTGGACACGATCTAGCGGTTCAGAGCATTCGCAGGTCCAGACGGAAAGTCGCGAAACAAAATGGGGTAGGCTGCTATCCACAACGATGCGCCCTTCGGTCATGATCATCACGCGATCCGTGACACGTTCGATATCGTCAAGCATGTGACTACTGAAAAGGACGGTTCGATCGCCTGGCTCCATAAAGCTCAAGATGGTTTCATTGAGCGCCCTTCGCGAAACAGGATCCAGCCCCAGCGATGGGTCGTCCAAAATGAGCAACTCCGGCTGACTGCTTAACGTTAACGCGATCGAAATGCCCGCGCGTTGCCCACGGCTCAAGTTGCGAATGCGTTCGTTGGGGCTTATTCCGAATCGCTGTAGAGTCGTTTGAAAAAGAAGTGAATCCCACTTGGGAAAGCAATCGGCTTGAAGCGCTTCTGCCGCTCGTACGGTCATCCCCGAGTACAAAAAGTGCCCTTCGATGGTGTACCCAATTCGTGATCGTTCGTCGGGGCCAAGACTCATGCTCTCAACACCAAGAAGCGAGCAAGAACCTCGCGTCGGCTCCAGCAGCCCCATCAGCATTTTGATAATAGTGGATTTGCCAGCTCCATTCAGCCCCAGCAACCCAACCACAGATCCCACAGGGACCGTAAAGTTCACCTGCTGAACAACGGGTTTGGTTCCGAAGTACCGAGTTAAGCCTTTTGCTTCGATCGCTAACTTAGACATGATTCTTCCCTTGTTGAGGCAACATTACTCAGGTGCAACACTTAGCTTTTGAGCAAAAAGCTCTTTCACTCGGTCCAGCACTTCGGACGCTGAGAAATCGAGAGCCACCGATTGGCTGATCAGCAAATCGATGGTCTCGTCGAGACGACGCAGGCGTTCGGTTTTGGTATAAACCTGACGACGTTTGTTGATAAAATAGCCACGCCCAGGTTGGTTTTCTAAGACACCGGACGCAACCAGATCGCTATAGGCCTTGGCAACCGTATTCGGATTGATCACCAAATCGCGTGCAAGCTGCCGAACACTTGGTACGGAATCGCCAATCTTTAAATCACCGGTCGCAACCGCTCGACCAATCTGGTCCGCAATCTGTCGAAAGATAGGGACATTACTACCTGCCACAATTCGATATCGCATCTGTCACCCCCCTGTACTAACTGTACTGCACTGAATAGTACAGACGTGCGATGCCACGTCAAGACCCATGTTGCGCAATTCTTGGAAGATGTTGTTTCGTTTCTGGTGGTCTGCCAGGAATGATTTCGTACCGTCGTTGCCAGAGTGTGAATCAAAATCAGGGCCACCCATCTGCGACGTCTCAACTGAATCTCATTCGCGGACAGGACCTGTTCGAGTCGATGTGTTTTGAACACTTCCATGGTGGCTTGAGAGAGCGACGCGGTGACAGAGCAGTTGATGCGACGTCGTTGTTTGGTTGATTCATGGATTCCTGACAAAAAGTCGTTTTGGAGCTCCTTCTCAACTGGCTTTTTGGTTTTCCCGTTCGCTATACTAGGGGTTCCCGCCGCTCCTGTTTATCCCTCCCGCCTTTCAGGAAATTAAAACATGCTTACATTTCAAAGTCGTGGTCCCACACTTTGCGATGGCTTGTCGCGTCGCGAATGGCTTCGAATCGGAGGCTTATCCGCATTCGGGATCGGGTTGCCTCAATTGCAACAAGCTCGAGCTGCATCCGACACTTCCCTCTTATCCCAGAAACTGCTTCCGTCGTTTGGTAAGGCGAAATCGTGCATCGTACTGTTTTTGTTAGGTGGGCCACCGCAGCACGAAACGTGGGACCCCAAGCCTGATGCCCCGCTGGAAATCCGAGGAGACCTGAAGCCGATCGCCTCCGCAACTCCGGGTTTGCAAGTGGGCGAATTGATGCCACTGACTTCCAAGCTTACCAACCATATTGCCGTGTTGCGGGCGACAGCAACCGATGACAACGCACATTCCTCCAGCGGCTACTGGATGTTGACCGGTTATCCGCATTCCCCAAAAAACCAAGAGAACGCTCTTCCAGGCGCACCCAACGATTGGCCCAGTATGGCTGCGGTGGTAAGGCACTTGAAAGGAGATCAAGGCAGCCTGCCTGGCTCCATCCGCTTGCCCGAGGAGATCTGGAATACGGGGAAAATTCTTTGGCCAGGTCAAAATGCAGGTTGGCTGGGTAACCATGCAGATCCTTGGTTACTGACATGCGATCCAAGCCAAGTCGATTTTCGTGTGCCAGATATCGCGTTGCCGGTCGACGTTTCCCCGGAGCGTTTGCTACATCGTCGTGCACTTATGAAGAGCATCAATCGGCAGTTGGATTCCGCCCCTTCGCATTCTGGCCAAACAAAGTTCGCTCAAGCGCCGACTGCCGTGCACCGATGGAATGGTTGGCAACAAAAAGCGATTGACCTGCTGAAGACAACGGAAGCCCAACGAGCCTTCGCGCTTGAGCAAGAGACTACAAAGACGCGTGAACGGTATGGGCACAATCGATTTGGCCAAAGTGTTCTACTTGCAAGGCGACTGGTGGAATCGGGCGTTTCCTTGGTTCAAGTCAATTGGACACGAGGGGGCGCCGACGAAGATATTGCTCCCGCCTGGGATACGCACGCAAAGAATACAGACAGACTGAAAAACCATTTGATGCCACCCATGGACCAAGCCTATTCAGCCCTTCTGGAGGATCTAGCTGATCGCGGCATGCTCGATGAAACACTTGTCGTTTGGATTGGAGAATTTGGACGATCGCCAAAGATCAACCCCAGCGGTGGTCGAGACCACTGGGGGCACGTTTTCTCCAGCGCTTTAGCTGGCGGTGGAGTTCAAGGCGGGGTTGTCCACGGAAGTTCGGATCGCATGGGTGGCTTTCCGCTTGAAGGTCGCGTGGAGCCTCAAGATATCACCGCTACCGTTTATCATTGCCTCGGGTTCAGCCCGTCGACAGAGATCCATGATCGCAGCGGTCGCCCACTCGCCATTAGCAAAGGGCAACCCATCGAAGCGATCCTTTGATGAGGTGAGGGAATCGGCGACGCAGCTAGCTTCGTTGCTTGTTGCGCAATTCGGAATCCCAACAGGCTCTCATCTAGGGAACGACGTTTTTCGTACTCGTACTCAGCGCCAGCGGTGCTCGTACTCGTCCAGCATGTTTCGAGTACAAGTACCATTTCATTGAGTACGAGTAAGACGGAAAGCCAAATCTCGCAATTTTGAAAAACAACGCCTTCAGCTCACGCAAGTCCTCTATCAACCAGAATTCGTTCCTGAGATTCCTCTTCTAAAATCTCTCGATGAAGCCGATGGAATTGGCTGACCATGTCCAAAATATCATCGCGTTGCGGATCGTAGTTTTGAACGTGATGAATGGTTAGATCGAGCTGATCAATCAACCTGCATTGTAGGCATTCGATTTCACGCAGCTCGGAGTACAGCCCGGGATGAGCATTCACGACGTTTTCAAGATAGCCTTCCCCTGCGATCCTGGTAAAGTGCTGATCGAGTACCCAGCGAAAGCTAACGAGATGTTCCATCAATCTGCTCCACGTTGCACGCTGATGCGGATGTGCGGTCCAGTCTCGAAAATCCTGCTCCAGCTCGACCAATCCCTCTTCGATAGCCGCTTGGCTATGATTCAGACACAACTTGATACCACGGGACTCCCAAACATTTCGATTCATCGCCAAGTTCCTCAACGAGTAAAGGAATACGGACCCTGAAAAATGCGAACGGTGCAAGTACAGTAAGATAGCGTCAACCTTAGTGTCCCCGAGTTGAGTTCCTCGCGTCAAGTATTTTCTAAAAATTGTTTCAAGCCACCACTTTGTTGAACCCAGAGCTAACTCCTACCATGCCCAAGACCCCTGGTCGTCATATGCGCTTCCATCGCCGTGCCGCGCTTCAAGGTATCGTATCCTGTGCGCTTTGGTCGCAAAGCCTGTTCGGTACTACTTGGTCGCACGATCCCTTAAATAGCGAAGACACTGCTGATAAAAATGGTTGCGAGATCGAATTTCCGACCATGGGTAGCACGATCAATGTTCGCTGGTTGGATGTTAACGCTGGACGTAAACAACAAATCTTAGATTCCGCTAAGCAGATCGCCGAACAATGGGTCTCTGTCTTGAGCGATTACGAACCTTCAAGCGAAATGTCGACAGCTTGCGAACAAGCTGATTCGGGCCAATGGGTTCATGTGTCAGCCGAGCTATGGGATGTTATTCATCAGTGCGATCAATGGAACCGATGGAGCGATGGAGCCTTTGATGCAGGGCTGGGGGCATTGAGCAGAGTTCGACGTCAACGCAAGTTGGCCTCCCCGGACCAATGGAACCAAGCCAAACTCCAAAGCGGTTGGAAGTGGATCGAATTGGATGTCCCCAACCGAGCGTTTCGAACCAGGACCACCGGCTTTCGATTTGATTTTGGCGCGATCGGCAAAGGGATTGTGGCCGACGCTATCGCCCGACACTTGCAAGAATGCGGTATTGACCAATTCGTCGTGAATGCGTCGGGCAACATGCGTCTTGGGGTGGCACCGGATGCGACATCAGGTTGGCCTGTTTCAGTCGATGTTCCATCTTCGACCAAATCAAGGTTAGAAGGCCAAACGCAGAACGCTCAAGAGCTTTTTCGCTGGCGGATAGAGAAGTGTGGTGTGGCAACTTCCGGCGATCGTTGGCAACGGTTTCCAGATTCCTCCAGCCCTTCGTCCCCTTCCAGTCATATTACCGACCCGAGTTCGCTGAAAGGAGTCGCTGGTTCGCACAGCGCGACCGTCATCGCAAGCAACGCAGCAGACGCGGACGCAATTGCCACAGCAACCATTGTTCGGTTGAATCGCGACTTGGCGGGCTGGCTGCGGGCCCTTCAGACACAAAAGCCTGAAGCACAGGTGTGGATCCTGGCGCGTGACGAAAGTTCCGACATGGTGCGTTTGCGTCACCTACAAGATTCACCTTGATTGCCTTGCAAACGTATCGAAACTAGGCAATCATGTTCAGGTTCTAGTCCAGGGTCGGTTTTTCAATCACTTTCCAAGGTATCTAACCATTTCCGTGCCAGCCACCTCCATGAGTTCCGCCGCCGTCGAGCTCCGTGGCGTATCGAAGAAATTCGGAAACTTTCAAGCAGTTCATCCGATGGATTTGACCGTCCCTGCTGGATCCATCTATGGATTCATTGGCCCGAATGGGTCAGGAAAAACCACCACGATGCGGATGATTCTGCGGATCTATCAACCCGATTCAGGGTCCGTATCCGTACTTGGCAGCGATTACGGAACCTGCGCGGATGATCGTGTTGGATATCTACCAGAGGAACGTGGCCTATATCGGCGCATGACCGTTCGAAGAGTGTTGCGATATTTCGCCAAAATCAAAGGCATGCGGTCTCCCGATGAAAGTATCGAACGATGGCTTGCTGCACTGGGGGCAGGAGATTGGCACAAGAAGCGAATCGACCAACTTTCCAAAGGGATGGCTCAAAAGATTCAATTCATCAGCGCCGTCGTTGCGAACCCCCAATTGCTGATTCTGGACGAGCCCTTTAGTGGCCTGGATCCTGTCAACATGGAAGTGCTGCGCGATGCAGTCCTACAGCTTCGCGATTCCGGGACGACCATTCTGTTTAGCACACACGATATGCATATGGCAGAACAGTTGTGCGATCGGGTATGCATGATCTTTCAAGGACACAAGGTTCTGGACGGCTCCCTGGAAGATATCGCGAACCAGTACGGTGAACCTCGTCTTCGAGTGCGGCTGAGCAACGGGATGGCGCTACCACCAAATCTGCCCGATATTCTCGAGAGCATTCCAAATGGCCGCTTCACCGATCTCGTGGTCCGCAAACAAGCAAACCGCCGCGCGATCCTTCAATCGCTCATGGAGGCGGGCGAAGTCGAGCACTTTGAGATGGTGAAGCCGTCTTTGCATGATATCTTTGTGTCGATCGCACGCCCGTCCTAGTTGCTCTCGAAAAGTTGATCCGTCCCTTGGCTAAGCTCTTCTTTTATTACTCGACCATGAATGCAGGCAAGTCGACCATCTTGCTGCAGTCTAGCTACAACTATCGTGAACGTGGAATGCATACTTTGGTGCTGTCCCCCGTCGTCGACGATCGCTTTGGGATTGGCAAAGTAAGCTCGCGTATCGGTCTTCAAACAGAATCGATCGCCTTTTCCCCTAGCGAGAATTTGTTCCGCTTGATCCAAAAAGAACACGCGCTCAAGACGGTACATTGTGTGTTGATCGATGAGTCCCAGTTTCTCACTAAATTGCAAGTTCGACAATTGAGCGATGTGTGCGATGAGCTGGATGTGCCAGTGTTAGCATACGGTTTGCGAACCGACTTTCAAGGTAATCTGTTCGAAGGCAGTCAGCAACTGATGGCTTGGGCAGATACGTTGAACGAAGTAAAAACGATCTGCCACTGTGGGCGAAAAGCAACGATGGTGCTGCGTATGGACAGCAATGGGAAACCGGTCCGAGACGGTGAGCAGATCCAAATAGGTGGTAATGAGCGTTATGTATCTGTCTGCCGCAAACACTTCAAAGCGGGGCTTGCCGAAAGATCCTCTCAAGATCTGCCGTTTGATGACTTGTAGAAGCGCCCTTGGGCTGAGAAAAACGCCGTGGCATAGGCTTATTGGAAGCGGAGGATCGCCTTTTGGTTTGTCATTTGCCGTTTATGAAAAGTGCCCTGACGCTAGGAAGCTCGCCACGAGCTTTGCGACTCTAGGGGACGCAAGTATGGAGTTGTGCGTTCCGTTTTTAACTTGGTGGGGGTATTCGCTCGAAAGCACAGTGCTCTTCCTTGGGACAAGAATATCAAAACGGGCCGCGATGATTCCGGTCTCAACC
>CAITIF010000493.1 GCA_903892365.1 uncultured Pirellula sp.
GCCGAACGGAAGCCAAGAAGAAGCTCAATGCTGCGGCTGTTCAGAAATCCCTGGATGATTTCGATGTCCTGAGCAACTCAAGACACTATCCGGTCGACGAAGCTCCTGACGCTTACAAGAACTTTGCGGACGTACTGCAAAGTGTCGAACAAGCGGGCTTAGCCCAAGAAGTCGCCAAGCTGCAGGCGCGTTTCGTTATCAAAGAAGGCGGAAGCGGAGCGGATTAAGCAAAGTGCGTCGAGGGTGGTGACCTTCGGTGGGTTGAGGAGAGAAGGGTAGCGAGTGAAGGTGTAAGTCTGTATAAATCCTGGCTTACACCTAAAACCTTACACCTAAAACCTTCTAATCCTGATGGCAAAAAAACCGAACAAGCTTGAAGTCACGATCTATCCCAAAGCAATTGCTCTGACGATCGGTGGCTCGGATCCGTCGGGTGGCGCTGGTATTCAGGCTGATTTGAAAACATTTCAGCAACTGGGCGTGTTCGGAACAAGCGCGATAACCCTTCTGACAGTTCAGAATACGTTACGAGTCTCAAAAGTTCAGGTTCTGGATCCTCGGTTTGTGCTCGAGCAGATCGACGCAGTGGTCTCGGACATGGAGCCTGTCGTTGCGAAAACCGGTGCCTTAGGAAACGCGGAGATGGTCGATGCGGTGGCCGATCGTGCGAAGGAACTTTCGATACCGATCGTCGTCGATCCTGTCATGATCAGCAAACATGGCGATAAGCTGATCGAGGAGGATGCCATTGAATTGATCCGATCCAAACTGATCCCCAACGCTTATATGTTGACACCCAATCGGCATGAAGCGGAAAAATTGACTGGCCTGACTTTAGACAACGAAGACAACGTCGCGAAAGCCATCCACGATATGCATGTGATGGGTGCGAAGTTTGTGTTGTTGAAACTTGGTAAAGTCGATGGTGTGTCGCTGAATATTTTCGGTGATGGGGACCAAAACACAGCCATTTCCTTGCCCTGGCTAAAGACTCAGAACACGCACGGGTCAGGGTGTGTTTTATCGGCCGCAATCACAGGCCGTCTTGCCAGAGGTGAACACGTGAAGTCCGCTGCGAATAACGCCGTCGGAGACGTCTGGAAAGCAATCAAGGGAGGACGCCCATTGGGACAAGGGTTCCACCCCGTCGAGTTCCAATTTATTGGCGTCGAGAATTAACACGGAGAAGCTAGGACAGTGCAATTGTCACAGTGCAATTAGCCAATCAGTTTTTTGATTGCTTCTAACCACTTGGGGATAGCGGTCAACGGAGGTTCTTCCGCTTCGTATTCCAATGCGACCCAGCCGCTGTAATTTGCAGTGCGAAGGATCGACAAAATGCGAGCGATGTCGGCTTCTTCCCGTTTCCCGTTCGGAAACATTTCTACCTTCAATTGCGCGTTGACTGCATAAGGTGCAATCTGCTCCAACTCCTGATAGGGATCAGAGGTTGAGCGAAAGTTGCCTGAATCAAAGTTGACGCCGATGCTCTTCGATTGAATACCACCGAGAATTTGAAGTAGGCCTTCTGCCTTAGCAGTAACACCACCATGGTTCTCGAGTCCCAGAAGCATTCCTTTCGATTGAGCATACAACCCAAGCTTATTGCACGCCGTCGTGCAACGTTGGATGGTCGCATCCCACGTGTCGTCGCTGGGTTGAGTGCCCGCGAAAATTCGAATAACCGGGGCGCCAAGAAATGAGTAATGGTCGATCCATCGGATAGCATGCTCGATGTCCCGTTCGATCTTGGCTTGATCTCGTTGGCAGAAATCGTTGGCGATGGCACCGCCCGAAATGGTAACGCCACGACGATGGCAATGGTACTTTAGCTCGGCGAGGTATTCGGTGGTTACTTCTTTGGGGAAGTAGTAACTAGTCAATTCGACTCCAGCGACATCATGCGCATGGCAGTAATCAACCAACTGGAACAGATCCATGCCGTCGCTCGGCTTCGTGAGCAAGCTGCGCAGCGAATATGCGGACAAGCTCAATCGGAGCCTTCCGGGACTTAGTTTCTTTTGAGAATCCAATCCAATCTTGGAATCCAATCCAAGCACTGTCGATGGAACTGCACCCATTCCGGCTGCAACGGCGGACATCATTGCAGTGCGGCGAACAAATTCGCGGCGGTTGGTTAAGGTGGAACTGGGCGTGCTGGAACTGGAACTGGGATTGCAGGAACTGGGGGTAGCGTGCACTTGAAACATCCTTCGATCCGATCAGGGGTTAAACTTGGATCAGATCCTTTATGATGTTTCCTTGGCTGATTGCAAGTGGTCGACCGATCGGGGTTTGCAATTCCTGGGTGAAATCAAGGCCGAACGAATGCAATAGGGTTGCATGCAAATCTTCGATACGGACAGCATTTTCGACACCGCTCGAGGGGTCTTTTTCACGTTGCATGAGCTCATTCGTTGTCTTACCGTGAACATAGCCACGTCGCATCGGGCCGCCAGCCAGAAACGTGCTGAAGCCGGTTGGCCAATGATCGCGTCCGCCAGCAACATTGATCTGAGGCGTACGTCCGAATTCTCCGCCGCACATCACCACCGTGTCTTCAAATAGTCCTCTTTCTTGCAATTGAGTTATCAATGCATGAAGACCGGAATCCAAAATGTTGCAGCGACCTGATTGCAATGCATGATTCTCCACGTGGGAGTCCCAGCCCGATAGCTCGACTTCCACACAGCGTACTCCCTGTTCGATCAATCGGACGGCCGCTAAGCAACCGCGACCGAACGGAGTGTCCCCGAAGGAATCGAGAACATTCTTTGGCTCGGAGCCGATATCGAATGCTTTGATCTGTTCGCTCGACATCATCGTCCTAGCGCGACCGGTTGACGATTCGTGCATCGTCTTTTCTTTGTCGAGGTTCCGAATACGGCCTCGACGAAATTCTTTTTCCACCACGTTTTGCAAGTCTGCAAGCCGTTTTTCAAGGACTTCGGGGGCAGTGTACGAGATCAAATTGGGCAATGGGTTTTTCGGATCATCGATTTTGAAGGCGTCCAACTCGCTGCCAAGGTAACCACCTCGTGCAGGCCATTCGCCGCTAAGAATCGATACATGCCGAGGGATCTCTAGATTGTCGGAAGTGTTATGGCAAAGAACGGATCCGATGGCGGGATGGATCAGAGTTGGATCAGGTCGCCAGCCGGTTTTCATATTGTACGTTGCGCGTTCATGATCACCTTCGCGGGAAATCATGGATCGCACCAGGGTTGCTTGATGCATCAATTCCGCGGTTTTCGGCAAGGTATGCGCGAATTGGACGTCGGCA
>CAITIF010000494.1 GCA_903892365.1 uncultured Pirellula sp.
AAACAAACGCGAGGCGATCAATACCGCTTGAGTTTCAATTCATGAAAGAACAGATCTTCGTTGGGGACGTTCAATTCAATCTTGTGAAAGACTCCAGAGGCATCCGCAACAAAGTGAGCTGTTCCGCCTTCGAACCAAGCAAATGTGCTGCGCCATCGGATTTCGAACGTGTCATAATGCAAGTGTTTCAAGTCCGCGACCAGGGCCGGGTAGGGCAGCAACTTGAGCACCAATTGATCACCATCGAGCTCGATCGTCGCGTCGCCATACATGGGGCATCGAAACTTGCCCGTGTAGTCCGCAAGTGGATGGCTAGGTTTGGTTCCTTGGACAACGGGAGTGATTGCCTTGGTGATGTTGGCATCAAATTCTCTTCTGGATTGGCGGAATTTATTGAGACTTTCTGGGCCCCAATCTTGTCCCTCCACCCCTAAAACGGCATCGATGGCAGCATAGGCAATGAGATTGCTAATGGATGTCAGGCTGTTGGTTAGGACAACGACCCCTAATTTTTCCTCAGGGACCAGCACCACGCGCGAATTCATTCCGTCATAACCTCCACTGTGTCCAACAACCTTTTTGCCATGGTAATCGGATGTGCTCCAGCCGAGACCGTAGGCGCTGAAGTGGGTCGTCGAAAACCGCTTGGACGGCTCGATTGGCATCTTGAGCGGCGTGTGCGCTTGCCACATTTCGTGGGAAGCATTCTGGCTGAACAAGCGGCTGCCATTCTGCATCTGACCTTGGCGCAGCTGCAGAAGCAACCAATGCGACATGTCGTCCGCGCTGGAGATGATTCCTCCAGCGGCAGCCATGGCATCCCAATTCATCCAAGCGATGGGTTCGGATCGATCGAGCAGAGTTTTATGAGGCGTCGCATAGTTGTCGAGCGTTACTAGATCTCGAACGCTGGTGATGGAGCGATTCATGTTGAGCGGTAACAGGATTCTGGACTTGATAAAATCTGGCCAGCTTTGACCGCTCGCAGCGACCACGACTTCACCTGCTGCTAAGTACATCAAGTTCGAATAGCCGAACTCGGAACGGAAGGCCGAAACGGGTTCCAGTTCGGCAGCTCGCAAAAGGATTTCCTTTGGCGAATAACTGGTGCCCCACCACAGCAGGTCCCCGCTGAATGTGCCCAGTCCACTTCGATGACAAAGCAAGTCGCGAACTCGCATATCGCGCGTCGCAAAATCGTCTTTCAGTTTGAACCAAGGCAAATACTTGCTGACATGATCGTCCCACTTGACCTTCCCTTCGTCCACCAGAATGGCCAGGGCCGCTGCGGTAAAGGCTTTGGAATTGGACGCGATGGCGAAGAGAGTGTGCTGATCGACCGCTTCGGTTTCGCCGACTCGACGCACGCCGTAGCCTTTGCTCCAAAGCACCTGATCCTCTTTGACGATGGCGATCGACAGTCCTGGAACTTGCCAATCGTGAAGCGATTTCGCGATGTACTCATCCAGTTTCTTGATGGCTTCAGCATGAACCGCTTTCGGGTCCGACGCCTTGTCCTGAGCATCACTGACCATAGCCAGTGATAACATCGTGACCAAGAAACTGACGTAAAGTACCAGTCGCTTCATTTTCATTTCATGAATCCGGATGCAAAGGTGGAGTCCGACAAACGGTTATCTACTGGTCTTCGTGCATTCGTGCCCACGCCTGCGATTGCTTCAACGCGTTTTTGAGGTCGCGATCTGCCGGTTCGTCATCGCCGCGCCAGAGTTCGTATTCCTCTTGAGTTCCAAGAAGATCGTTCAAAGCGGGTAGATTTGGATCGGTGATCAATCGCAATTCTTGAGAGAACTCTTTGCCATCGACCGTCAATACCACTCGGTAGCTTCCCGATGGAGCAGACCGCGTGCGGCCTCGTCCACCAGCTCGTCCTGGCCCGCCTTCGGGGCGTGGAGTTGCTGATTCACCCGATTCCGAAGGAGCCGATTCCCCCGAGCTTGAAGCAACTGGTGCAGCGGGTGCAGTCGGTGCGCCGAGGGTTGCGGTAGCAGTCCCCGATTCGCCTGCAGTACCAGGTCCACGTCGACGTCCTGGGCCTCGTGCGGCTGGAGTCCCGTCTGCAGAGGGTGTTGCTGGTGGATTGCCGGAAGCGGATGGTGCCGCGGGCGTAGTTGATGTGGCACCCTCGGTTGGCGGTGTGGCAGAGTTCGCGACTGCCGGCCTTGGGCCTCCTCGGCCTTGGCCAGGACCACTTTGTGGTGGGGAAATCAACAGATCCCAATTCACTTGGTGAAGGCCAGCTTCGTTGGAGCCACGCAGCTCGCGGACCGTTTCGCCGCTGGCTTCGATGATCTTGACTGAAACTTGTTGCGCTTTGGCGGGCAAAGCATAGTAAATAGTTGCGCCTGGGGCAGGATTACTACCTGCGAATCGACGATTGGTGGCCCCGCGAGCTGGGTCTCGTTTCCATCGAATCGTTGGAGGAGATCGGTACAACGAAGCGGTCTCCGTCAGATGCTTTGAGGAAAGTTGATTCAACGGAGTCAAATCAGCGATCCAAAGACTTCTGCCGTGGGTTGCCGCAACAACCTCGCCATTATTCGGATGGAAAGCAAAGTCAAACACAGGAACCGTTGGCAGATTGGTGTTCAGCGAATTCCAATGCCCGCCACGATTGGCCGATGCGTACACAGCGAACTCCGTTCCGACCAACAGAACATTTTCGCTGAAGGGGCTTTCCCTTAAGCAACGCGTTGATCCCCATGGCAAGTTGCCTCGAAGGGACTTCCAGGTTTTACCAAAATCTTCAGAGACAAAAACGTAGGGATCGTCATCGTTGGATCGATGGCCATCCAAAGACACATACACGCGCCCTTCTGCGTAGCGCGATGCTTCGATCGTGGACACCCACCTTGGAGCGGGCAAGTTCATGTTCTTTCCAATCTCCTGCCACTCTTTGCCTCCATCCTTCGTGACCCAAAGGGCTCCATCGTCGGTGCCTGCATAAAGAACGTTTGCATTCAGCGGCGACTCTGAAAGTGCAGTCGCCGACCCTCGTTTGGTAAGGGTGATTTCGGGAGATATCTTTTCGAGGTTGTTTCCACGGTCTAACGATCGGAAAACATAATTTCCGCCAGCGTAAAAGACTCGGGAGTTTGCGTTAGAAAGGATGAAGGGTGTGTTCCAATTGAATCGGTATTGGGGTTTGCCTTCCTCCGGTGGTTTGGGTCGGATGGAAGCTCTTTCACCGGTCTTCATGTTTCTGCGATTCATGGCACCGCCCTGGCTGGTGGAATAGATCAGATCGGGATCGTTCGGATCAACTCGGCACATAAAACCATCACCGCCGCCAACCGATAGCCAATCTTCATTCACGGGTCCTGAACCATCCAGTGAAAACGCTGGTCCGCCCCAAGTTCCATTATCTTGCAAGCCGCCATAAACGTAGTACGGGTACTTGGGTGATATTGCCACATGATAAAACTGGCCTAGTGCCATCGTGTTAAGATGATCCCAGGTGGTACCTCGGTCGTAAGTGTGGTAGACGCCCCCATCGACACCAATGATCATGTGTTTGCCATCGCGAGGGTCAATCCACAGCGAATGCCCGTCCGCATGAACATCGCGACCAAAGATGCTATCGAACGATACTCCTCCATTGAGCGACTTGTATTGCGATACACCGAGCAAGTAAACGTTCTTGTCGTTGTTCGGGTCGACTCGAACGACACTGAAGTACATCGGTCGCGAGTGAACACTGTTAACACGAGTCCAGGTTTCACCACAGTCGACAGACTTGTAGATCCCACCGTACTCGAAACCTTTGCTACCTTGCTGGTCTTGGACATTTTCATTTTGTCCGCCAAGATTGGAAGTGTAAGGACGGATCGGTGCAGGTCGGGCTTCCAGAGTCACTTCGATCTCTTTCACTTCCGTTGCCCGAGCGATCTTGAGCAACAGTTTCTCTCCGGCTTTTTTGTCCTTGAGCATATCGGTGACTGCTCGATAGTTTGCAAGTGGCTTGCCGTCGATCGATTGAATGACGTCGCCCACGCTAATGCCTGCTTTTTCGGCAGGGCCACCGGCTGTGATTTGGCTGAGTCGTGCTCCGCCTCCAGCGATATCTTCGCCTTGCACACCAAAGTAAACGTCAGGCACCACTGCGGGCGTTGGCATTCCAGCGGGGATCACTCGATCCTCCAGCGTCATTTCCAGTTCCTTCTTTTCCTCGTCCCGCGAAAGCTTGAGCTTCACTTTGTCGCCAGCCTTTTTCGAAAGCACCAGTTCTACGATCGCTTCCCAGGAGTCTGCGGGCTTGCCATCGAACTCGGTGACTAAATCATTTACCATCAGGCCGGCTTTGGATGCGGGGCTATCGTTAGAAATTTGTACCATCTTGACTCCGGTCTCTTCGTCGGTTCCGATGCCACCGAACCAAACGCCTGGCTGAAATCCGCGACTTCGATTGGAGCGTCCCGCCAGTGTGAATTCGAGCAGTTTCTTCTCTTCACCTCGAGCAACATGGACAAGGAATTTATCGCCTGCTTTTTTAGGTTTCAGCTCTGCGAGGATTTCATCGAATGAAGTGATCGCTTTCTCACCGATAGACTCAACGATATCCCCTACCATCAAGCCGCCACGCGATGCAGGGCTCTTGGGATACACTTGGGAGATAACAGCTTTACCGTTGACGTCGGCTGCTACGCCACCCCAAAGAACGTTGAGTGCCGCCGGACCTTTGCCGATGTTCTCGCAATCGATCACGGCATACAAAATGTTAGGGTCCTTGCGATACCAATCAAAGCCAATTCGCCCCATTTGGCTTGTCGGTAAACCGGCGGTCAGTTTCTTCCAGTTTTTTCCGCCATCGGTTGACTTGTACAGTCCACTACCAGGGCCCCATTTTCGAATCGGATCATATCCGTCGTAGCCTTCTGGCATAGGGACTTCGTTACCTGGCCAGCTGTCGAATCCATCGCGCAGTCTTTCCCATGCGGCAACGATAATCGTGTTTGGATCCGTTGGGTGCAGTTGCAGATCGATGATTCCAGTACGATCGTCGATATAGAAACAACGTTCCCACGTTACGCCCCCGTCCGTGGTTTTGAACAATCCTCTTTCTTCATTGCTTCCGTACAGACGTCCAAGTGCACCCACATAAACCGTGTTCGGGTCTGTCGGGTGGATCACCACTTCGCCGATCTGAAACGACTTTTTCAGTCCCATGTTTTTCCAGGACTTGCCACCGTCGGTCGACTTGTACACCCCGTCACCGTAGCTGACCGAGTTTCTAGGATTGTTCTCGCCAGTGCCTACCCAAACGATTTTCGGATCGCTTTTGGACACAGCCACAGCTCCGATTGATACCGTGGTTTCCTTGTCAAATTGATGCTGAAAGGAAATGCCATTGTTGGTGGTTTTGATCAAACCACCGCCACCTGTTGCTGCCCACCATGTGCTGGGATCTTCTTCGTTGATTGCTAAGTCCGTGATCCGTCCACCCATGTTGGCTGGTCCGATACCTCGCCATCGTATCCCTTTTAACCAGTCTCGCGAGATTTCTCCATTCCAAGGTGATTCTACTTTTGGAGGTGGGGTCGCTTCGCTGGAAGCTGATGTTTTGGTAGCCTCCGAGGTAGCGGGCTGCTTCATCGATTGAAGAAACTTGCTCAGCTCTTCCAGTTGTTTCTCAATCTTGCCCAATCGGTCATCGGTAGCGGTCGAAGATTCAGGTTTTGCATCGACAGGTTTATCGTCCGCAGGTTTTGCTTCAGCCGGTTTTGCGTCGGCAGGTTTTGCTTCCGAGGGCTTGGCATCAGCAGGTTCTGCTGGTGCTGGTGCTGGTGCTGGTGCTGGTGCTGGTGCTGGTGCTGGTGCTGGTGCTTCGGGTTTTTTCTCTTCGGATTTGGACGGATCCGCAACAGGCGGCGTTTCTTGCTTGGGTTCGGCAATGGGAGCGGCAGGTGCTGGAGCAGGCGTCGGTTCCTGAGCGGTCATCAGGGGGCTGAAGACAACGTTCAGCAGGAGAGCAAGAGCGAGTTGTTTGCCCTTGATTGCTATCGATGGATTGCGATCATTCAACATGTGTTCTAATTCCTAGAGTGGACTTCGGCAGGTGCTCGATGGTGCCCTGGGGTGCATGACAAGAGGATCAGCGTATTCTGGTTGCCCGAAGCGGGATCAGCAAGGATCCTGCGCCTGACTTCTCTTGAAAACCACGGAATTCCTTGTTGAAGCCTTGCCCCGAGTCGCGCATACTTTGAGGATGATTCACGTAGACCAGGCAAGCAAACGGTTCGCATTTACCCTCGTGGAGTTGATGGTTGTTGTTGCGATCGTTGGGACGTTGATCAGTCTGCTCTTGCCTGCGGTTCAGGCTGCTCGCGAGGCTGCTCGTAGAATTCAGTGTCAAAACAATCTGCGGCAAGTGGGTCTGTCCCTCCTTCAGTTTGAATCCGCGAACTCTGCCTTTCCTGCATCAGGCTGGACTCGCCCCGGAATAGGCAATCCCAGTGGAAGTTACCTGAGTTGGCGAGGAGTGTGCTTAGGCTTCATGGACCAAGCAAATGTTCTGAATCGATATGATGTGCAGCAGCATTGGTGGTCTGAAAACAATCTTGAAGTTGGCAGCTATCAACAACCTACGTTCCTCTGCCCCAGTTCGCCATCTATCGAACCCAAGCTTGCCGTGCCTCCCAAAACTCCCAGGCCCGCTCTTGCATTGAACAAGGGGTTAGCAACCACGGACTATGAAGCAATCATGGGTGTGCGTCCCTCGCTCGATGCTACCAAGTACAATACTTCGAATCGCTATTCAGTAATGCATCGCGATTCAAGAACCAAGTTCGCGCATATTACGGATGGATCTTCCAATACGATCGTGGTGCTTGAGTCGTCGGGCCGACCCGCAGTGTATCGTCATGGAAAGCAAAAGGCCGATGTATGGAATGAACAAGGGATTGGCTGGAGCGATAGCGAGAGTGCTTTTTCGCTCGATGGTTCCAGTGCTGATGGTGCCGCAGAAGGGTGTGGTGTTGCTGCTGGATGCTTCGTTGCCATCAATGCTCGTAATGACAATGAGCCCTATAGCTTTCACTCGGGTGGGGCGTTCGCTCTATTTGCCGATGGGCATATCGCGTTCGAAAGTGAAGCGACTTCAATCCTTGCCTTTGCTGCACAATGCACTCGGGCTGCTAATGACTGAAGCCACGGTCTATCGAACGTGGCTTCAAAGAAACTTGATACTTCATCAATCCCTTGGGATTGAAGTAAGCGGCTTACTCGGGGCGTCGAGGGCGTTCGGGACGTCCACCTTCATCGCCGCCTGGACCTCTACGACCACCAGGTCCGCCTTCAGGGCCACCGCGCCCCGGTCCGCCCGGTCCGCCCGGTCCGCCCGGTCCGCCCGGTCCGCCCGGTCCGCCAGGACCTCCGGGACCACGGTGCTCATGCATTTCGACAAATGCGGCGATGAATTCCTTTAGTTCATTTTTGCTGAGCAGTCCATCTTTATCCTTATCGAACTCCATAGCATGATCGAACATGCGTTCGGGGTTTGGGGGAGGTGGCGGTCCCATGTGTTCGCCACCACCAAAACCAGGTCCACCCGGTCCACGACCTTCTGGTCCACCCGGTCCACGACCTTCTGGTCCACCCGGTCCACGACCTTCTGGTCCACCCGGTCCACGACCTTCTGGTCCACCCGGTCCACGACCT
>CAITIF010000495.1 GCA_903892365.1 uncultured Pirellula sp.
CAGAATTCCGTCCTGAACCTTTTCGTCCTTTTGGTTCAGCAATTGGCGATACCAGTGAACTTCGCCATGTCTTCGACCGCGTTCTTTCAAGTCGATGACCTCGGTGATTGCGTAAACTGAATCTCCGACATAGACAGGTCTTGAGAAGCTCCAGCCGCGAATATCCACCAGGGCAGTCGTTGCAACCTTGGGCGCATTGGAGCTAAGTCCAGCTAAAATAGACAGGCCTAGGAGCCCATGCACGATAGGTTTGCCGAAAGGGCCATTGGCTGCAAAATCCGCATCGGTGTGAAGTGGATCATGGTCGCCCGTTAGCTCCGAAAAATCAGTCAAATCCGATGCGGTGATCGTTCGACGAGGGCTAGTCCACTTTTGACCAATGCCGAGCTCTTCGAACGCAAGTGATTGGTTACTCATATGATGCTCCTCACCTACGTGTTGGACCATTGCCATTTCGTTGCTTCCCGGCCATCTCCGGGGCTACAAGGTTGGTCCGATTCCGTCCGGTCCGATTTTCTGTCTTTTAACATCTTGATGCAAGCCCGCTTCACTTGAAACGCAGCGATCGAGGTCAAATATCGCACAGGATCTCCACACATTTCGAAAACTCAACCCAAACTGCCCAAGGTGACTGCCTTTTCAGATGATCCGATGAAAGCAAGGCTCTTGATCTATAGCGAGCTAGTCAGAGGCGAGCAATTCTTGGGTGTTTCAATCCAGGGTGGGAAGGTATATCATGCGGTTTCCTTAGCTGAATTCGTTTTTAGTTCCCTTTTTCGGAGGCATGGAACATCGCTGCGCACGCAATACCCTATCCCTCCCATTTCGACCAACTTCGAAAATGGCTGAGTATGGAATCGGACGCTGAGCGTCTGAGGATGATGGAGCGTCGCAAGAATCGTTCGCAAGCCAGTGCGGAGTCGCGCGGTGATACTCTTCTTGATCTGGTGATCGAAGACCATCGTACCGGCTTAGGCGGAAGGTACCTTATCACCTTTGTGAAGCGAAACCGTACGCTGAGTCTGCCTTGGAATCGTTTTCGCGTCGGGTCGCCTGTGGTGGCTTCTCTGGAACCCGATGGAGACGATGTTGGTTATGGTATCGTCTGTTCTCGCAACAATGGCTCGGTGGAAGTCGCTTTTGATGAATGGCCAGATGGAGATCGTTTCCGTTTGGATATATCGGCTGACGAGATTACTCGATCGCGACAACTTACTGCGTTGGCTGCGGTCGGAAATGCTCGAGGTCGATTGGCTTATTTACGCGACATACTGCTGTATGAACGGGAGTCTCGCTTTGACGAACCAAAGCCGTTGGACTTGGAAGCAAAGTTCAATGATTCTCAAAAGTCAGCCATCGAATTTGCACTAGCAAGCCGCGACGTTGCCATCATTCACGGCCCGCCGGGCACAGGCAAGACAACCACTGTTGTCGAACTGATTCGGCAGGCTGCAACGAAAGGGCAGAAGGTCCTTGCGTGTGCACCGAGCAACACAGGGGTGGATAATCTACTTGAGAAATTGGTCGCGAGCGGCGTTCGAGTGGTTCGGATTGGGCATCCCGCCCGGGTGCAAGAGGATCTTCAGCAACATACCTTAGATGCGATTGTAGAGTCGGAACCTGCAACCAAAGTGATTGCTGACATGCTGCGAGAGGCCGATAAGATTGCTCGCAAGGCAGGTAAGTTCACTCGAGCCAAGCCCGCCCCAGGGGCTCGACATGAGATGCGAAACGAATCGCGACAGCTTCGTGAAGACGCGAAGTTGTACGAACGTCAGATCATTGCGAATGTACTTGATCGAGCCGAAGTGATTTGCGCTACAACGAACTTCGATCCCGACATCCTGGGTGACAGGCGATTCGATCTTGGAGTCATCGATGAAGCATGCCAGTGCACGGAACCGGGAAGCTGGCCTATCCTTTTGCGATCGGAGAGGCTTGTTTTGGCGGGGGATCATTGCCAGTTGCCACCGACAATCCTGGCGAAGGATGCTGCTGCGGAGGGGTTTGCAGTAAGTATGATGGAACGGTTGGTTCGAGATTTGGGGGACTCGATCACTCGACAGCTTCAAGTGCAGTACCGCATGCATTCCCAAATCATGCAGTACTCATCGGATAGTTTTTACAACGGCAGTTTGGTTGCCGCCTCTTCTGTTGCAACGCATCTACTGGCGGATCTTGTCGATCCACCTCATGAAGCTATCCTGCAGACCCCTGTACTGTTCGTGGATACCGCCGGGGCAAATTATGACGAGGAGCTTGAGCCTGACGGTGAGAGCCGTTGCAATCCCTTGGAAGCGAAATGGGTCATGCATCAGGTTCGAGAGTTTTGTGCACTTGGCATTCGCCCCGATGATATCGCCGTCATTGCACCCTATGCGGCACAGGTAAGATTACTTAGGCAGATGTGTCCATTTCGGTCACTGGAAATTGACACAGTGGACGGATTTCAGGGACGGGAAAAAGAGGTCGTGATCATCACGTTGGTCCGTTCCAACCCGACCTGCGAAATCGGCTTTCTGGCAGACACCCGCCGTATGAACGTTGCAATCACGCGAGCCAAACGAAAGCTGTGTATGATTGGAGACAGTGCGACACTTTCAACTCATGAGTTTTACGCGAACCTGATAGCTTATACTGAAAGCATCGACAGTTATCGTTCCATTTGGGAGCTCCAGCTAGACTGATCCAATCAGGGCTGGCCCAACCTGGATTGGCTGGAAAGTTTGTAAGCATCTTTGGGCAAAGTGATCCATTGGGGCGTATTGGAGCTAACGAGTCCGGGGCTTCCGGGCAAGTTGCGCGAAGCCCGACACTCAAAAATGCAATCGATACCTGAATAGCAACCGAGGCAGAGGATTTTAATGAGGCTTATTTATCGCATGAATCAAACAGCAACTTTTTTGATGGCGTTGATGTTGGTGCAGGCCATTCGATCCTTTCTGCCTTTGCCCGTTTATGGCTCGGAGCGTCCGAACATTATCTTTGTGTTTTCGGATGACCACGCTCGCCACGCGATTTCGTCTTATGGATCGAAGGTGAATCAGACTCCGAACATCGATCGGATCGCTTCTGATGGGGCTCGATTTGCGAACGCATTTGTGACTAATTCGATCTGTACCCCCAGTCGAGCGACATTGCTGACTGGGCAGTACTCTCATGTGAATGGTGTCCCCGTCTTCAATCGCTTTGACGGAAGTTTGGACCATGTTGCGAAGCGGCTGGGCGCTGGCGGATATCACACTGGAATGATTGGGAAGTGGCATTTGGGCTCCGACCCCACGGGCTTTGATCGATGGGTGGTTTTGCCCGGTCAGGGAGCCTACTGGAACCCCGAATTCCTGGTCCCTGGTAAGAAGCTCATTCTTGAAGGGCATTGCACGGATGTGACCACCGAACTGGGGATCGAGTTTATGGAGACGCGGCCCAAGGATCAGCCATTCTTTATGATGCTTCATTACAAAGCTCCTCATCGCGGTTGGGAGCCTGATCTCAAGAACCAAGCGAAGTTTAAGAACCAAGTGATTCCTGAATCGGAAACGCTTTGGGACGATTATGCAACTCGGCCTGCCGCTTTGCCAGAAAATCAACAAACGATAGCTCGCGATTTGACGAATCGGGACTTGAAGCTGGTTCCTCCGAGCGATTTAAAAGGGCCCGCTTTAAATCGATGGCAAAACACAGTACCGATGGAACTGACCGTCGATGGAAAGTTGCTGACCGGCGAGGATCTTATCCGCTGGAAGTACCAACGCTACATGCAGGATTATCTAGCCTGCGTGCAAGGGGTGGATGACGGAGTTGGCCGAGTTCTTGATTACTTAGAAAAGTCAGATTTGGCAAAAAATACCATTGTGATTTACACCGCCGACAATGGTTGGTATTTGGGCGATCTTGGGATGTACGATAAACGCTTTATGTACGAGCCTGGTCTGAGCGTTCCGCTCTTGGCGCGAGGCCCGGGCATTCGTGAGGGAAATGTTCCGTCGCAATTGGTTGCGAATATCGATTTGGCCCCAACTTTTCTGGCTCTTGCAGGTCTAGATATCCCCGGGTCCATGCAAGGTGAATCGCTGCTGCCCCTGTTGCAGGGCAAGAATCCAGAGAACTGGCGAAAGAGCATCTACTACAGGTACTATCACGATCCTGGTCACCATAACACAGCCGCCCATCTTGGCGTGAGGACTGCCACGCATAAGCTGATTTACTACTGGAAAAAGGATGTTTATGAAATGTACGATCTGGAAAAAGATCCTACCGAGCAAAACAACCTGCTATTCGATCCGACCAAGGCAAAGCAACCCGAGGTTACAAAATTGCTTGACGAACTCAAGGGTGAAATAGCAAGGTTGCAGAAGCAGTTTCGAGACGAAGGTCAGTTTGCCGACCAAGAATCGTGGCCAAAAACCGGCGTGGACGGCCCGTTTCCCGACAAATCGAGCATCGGCAAAAAAACGATATCGGAAGCGATCAGAGCATCGGTCGCAGAGTGATCATCGTTCAGCCCAAGGGCATAGAATCTTTTACTAGGCGGCCGTTAACGGGAATGATTGTTGCCACCAGAGTTCCCCAGGGATATACTGGGCGAGATACGAAGATCGGCCGATAGAACGGTTCGAAGGTCCTCTTCGCTCGCCTTGATCGTCCGGTGCACCTTAGCACCCTATTTTGTTTGTTCCTGTTTCCAAATCAACGAGAAGAATCCATGTCGAGAACAAATCGCCGTAAGTTTATCCAAAACTCATCGGTCATCGGTGCTGGTTATTTTGTAGCCGCAGGCAGTCGTTCTGCCATGAGCAATTCTGCCAACGAGAAGCTGAACGTAGCGTGTATTGGTGTCGGCGGAAAGGGAAGCAGCGATTCGAGCAATGCCGCCACGTTCGGAAACGTGATTGCGATGTGCGATGTCGACCGAGGCACATTGGATGGAAAAGCAGAGTCGGATGCATTTAAGTCTGCTGAGAAGTTCACTGATTATCGTGAATTGTTTGCAAAGCACGGAAAGAATATCGACATCGTCACGGTCAGCACTCCCGACCATATGCATGCTCCTGTGACTCTGGAAGCCATGCGTCTTGGCATCAGCTGCTACACTCAAAAGCCTTTGACCCGGACCATTTACGAAGCTCGATTGCTTGCGACGGTCGCAAAAGAAAAAGGCGTTTGCACTCAGATGGGCAATCAAGGTACAGCCCTTGATTCTTCCCGTGAAGCCATTGCTCAATTGAAGTCGGGCGTTCTAGGCGCTCTGAAAGAAGTCTATGCATGGTCGAACCGACCCGTATGGGCTCAAGGGCCTGGCCGTCGCATGGATCTTGCTAAGTTTGCAGAGCAGGCCAAGAAAGAAGATGCGGAAGAAGCAGCAGAAATCATCAAGGAAAAGCAAAAGGAAATCGCGCGTGGCCTAGAGAAGCTCGATTGGAAGAGCTGGCTTGGGGTTGCTCCAGAACGTGAATTTTGGCCAGGTCTTTATCACAGCTTCGAGCATCGTGGCTGGTGGGATTTCGGAACAGGCGCTCTGGGTGACATGGCTTGCCATCAGCTAACGGTTCCCTTCGCGTCATGCGGTCTGCGTGACCCGATCTCGGTGGTTGCGAAGACCAGTGGGCATGATTTTGATAGCTTCCCAGCAAGCTCGGTGATTAAGTTCGAGTTTCCTGAAACGTCAGAGCGTCCTGCGATTCCATTCTGGTGGTACGACCGCAAGGGCAACAAGCCACCGATGGACGTGTTCAAGAAGTGGGGCATTGAAAACGTTGCTGACAGCGGTGTTTTGATTGTTGGTGAGAAGGGTGCTTTCTATAGCTCCGATGATTATTGCGGCAAGTACGAGCTGAAGGGTGTCAGCAAAGTCAATGTCGACTTTGAACGCGCCGAGGACAAGGGCAATAATGATTTGAACAATATGTACGAGCTATTCCGTGCAAAGATGGCCGGCGATCCGATGATCTGCAAGTCAAACTTTATTGAGCGTGCAGGTCCGCTGACAGAAACCATTCTTCTTGGAAATCTAGCGGTATGGGCCGCGGCCAAGGGTGGCGAAAAGGGTGCCATGGGAGAATGGGGCGAAAAAGTGGAATGGGATGCTAAGAACCTCAAGGTTACCAACCTGGCTTCTCTGAAAACCCCAGGGGTTGCCGGATTGATCAAGCCCGTTTACGCCAAGGGCTATCGTCTGGATTAGTTTGGGTTTCCGTTGGTTGCACATGCCAACGGTACACCTTCGAACCTTAAAGTTCGCGTAAAAAACGCATTGATTGCATTCCGTCTGGCAAACCCAGGCGGAATGCATTTTTTGCTTAATCACCCAAAAAATTGGGATGTTCTTAATGGATTGTGCAGATTTCGCAATCGAGCGAGTCAGTTACCAATTTTGAACTGCTTAGGGTTCGGCTGGATCACTCCGATTGACTTTCTTTTGTACGCTTCCTGTAGCTGCTGCATGATCTCCTGCATGAAATGGTGTTCGAACTCGTATTAGCGCGACGGCCATAGACGCTGGGTAAGGTACGGTTTTATTTCCTGAGGCATAGGTCGCGGCTAGCCATCGCGGTTCAAGTTAGATTTCATGATTTATCTCGCTCGAGATTCTTCGGATTAAAATTGGCTAGGAATCGGGGGCTCGAACGGCTACCCGAATTGGTTGGTGAACGTAATACTCTTGGGGCATCCTATCCAACCGGATTGTTCAATTCCCCAGAAGCATCTCGACAAAAAATAGTAGAAGGGCCAGTAATGTACAAACGCCATGCCTTGGTTGGTCTAACCCAAAGCGGATTCGTAGTCTTCAGCTTGGTTTTGGTATCAGCGACGCAACTTCCGGCAGGACATCCGATTCCTGGGGAAAGTCCATTGCCGGCTGAACGTTCGAATAGCGATGCAAGGGAGTCGGCTGCTACGTTGGAGGCGGAAAGTGTCTCCGAAGCTGATGTGGAAGCAACCAAGAAACGGATCAAGGAACTTGGGGCTGGGGCCAAAGTCACGTTGGACGGCTCCAAGCTCACGGAGATCAACATCAAAGATGGTTCCTTTCTTACGTCGGACGATTTCGCTCTGTTCGGACGTTTAAGTGATCTGAAGAAATTGCAGATCTACAATTGTCGATCTTTGAATTCGGAGATGGCAGCACAGATAAGCGGCCTGAAGGAACTGAAATCGCTTGCGTTAACGAATACGGTCATCGACGATGCTGCGGTAGACATGATTGTGAAGTCCTTTCCTAATTTGGTAGACCTAGATCTATCCTCCAATGCAAACATGTCGGGCCAAATTCTAAAGCCGATTTCGACCCTCAAGAATTTGCAGAACTTGACACTGGTCCAAAACCGATTGAACGAGATTGGGACTCGTAAGCTTTCGAAATTGCAAGACTTGCGATCATTGGATCTTCGCGGAAACACTCAAGCGGGCGACATGACCCTCGAAATCTTGTCTGGCCTTCCGAAGCTCAAGGCATTGAAACATCGCAGCACCGTTGTTTCTGATTATGGAATGGAGCAGCTTTCCAAAAGTACCTCGATTGAGAATATGCTGATTCAAGATTTTGCGATTACGAACGCTTCGGGGAAACATATTGCTAAGTTGAAGGCTTTGTCTCAGTTGGAGATCTTTCGTTGCCAAGGTTTCGGAAGTCAGGGGGTATTGGACTTAAAGGGTCTTAATCTTCAACGGCTGACATTAAGAGACCTACCCACGATCGATGATTCGGCATTGGACCTTTTGAAGGATCTTCCCAAGTTGAAGAAACTCTTCCTGCATGAGCTTAGTGGCGTTACTGACGAAGGGTTGAAGAACTTGGAAGCTGCAACGTCGATTGAATTGCTGGATATTTGGAGCGTACCTAAGATGACCGATGAAAGCATTGACGTCATTTCCAAACTTCCTAACTTGAAAGAGTTGACTGTTCGGTCC
>CAITIF010000496.1 GCA_903892365.1 uncultured Pirellula sp.
CCGGCTGGCAGCCTGGTACGCCAAACCCGAAGCGTTCCATCGCGAGTTCATTTATCTCTCCGAAGACCGTCTCGCCATGCTGCAAGACGAAGTCTGGGAAATCACCCAGCAGTACCTCGACGCGCGACGTCGTGGCAAATGGCTGCTCAACACATCGAGTTGCTTCTCGTACCAACGACCGTGTGAGTATCTGCCTTACTGCCAATCCGGCTTCAATCCAAACGTGGTGGACAACCTCTACGAGATCACTCCACCGCATGAGGAACTCAATTCAATCGATTCTGACGCACCCGTTTTTTGAAAGGACTGACACCCAATGTCTGTTGCATTACCAACCGAAGCATCAAAACCCGTGACCGAACTCGGCAAACAAACGATCCTGCTCTACGGCAGCCCCAAACTTGGGAAGAGCTCCTTTGCGAGTAAGGCTCCTGGTTCGCTCTTCTTTGAATGTGAGCCTGGGCTCAATCACTTGGAGGTTTTCAAAGTGCCGACCTATTCGTGGGAGGCATTCCTCGAAGCTTGCAAGCTTGTCGCGAAGGGAGATCACAACTTCAAAACGATTGTGATCGACACCGTCGACAACGCTTTCAAGATGTGCTCGGACTATGTCTGTGCCAAGCATGGCATCGAGTACGAAGGCGACATGGGCCATGGTAAAGGCTGGGCTCTGGTCAAGAACGAATGGCATCGCGTGCTGACTCGATTGGCCAGCCTGCCATACGGCTTGATCCTCATTTCGCATGCAGTCGACAAGACGATCGAAACGCGAACCGGCGAGTACACCAAGACCCAGCCAAGCCTTCCCGATCGCGCTCGCAACGTGGTCTTAGGTCTGGTCGACATCATCCTCTATGGCGATTCGGTCGCCAAGAAGGATGCCGCTGGCAACGTCACCGTTGAACGCGTTGTGCGCACAAAGCCGCATCCAACTTACGAGGCTGGCGACCGCACTGGTCGTCTGCCTGAATTGCTCCCTCTCGACTACGAGCAATTCGTCAAAGCTTTCAATTCTCCCGCTCGCAGCTCGGAAACCGGCACCAGCAGCGCAGCGAAGAGCTCCACGCCGGCAAGCACCCTTTCAGGAAAGGCTAAATAGTCATGAGTGATTACGAATCATTCGAACCCATCGATTCGCAAGTCGACCTCACCTCGTTTGATGACGAGTTTGAAACGGCAGACGCGCCGAGCTATGACGAGGTCCCCGACGGCAAATACCAAGTGAAGATCCAGACCGCGAAGCTTGAATCGAGTCAGAAGGGTGACCCGATGATCAAGTTCGATCTGGTGGTCATCTCTGGTTCGCAGGCTGGTCGGCACATCTTCAAGAACTCGGTCATCACCCAGGCATCGCTGCCTTACGTCAAAGGCGATTTGAAGACGCTCGGGTTAGAGCTGGCCAAGTTCAGTGAGCTGGCAGGTCGGCTCGAGGAGCTGCTCGACAAGACGCTCGAAGTCACCAAGCGTACGCGAGGCGACTACACGAACGTGTATTTCAACCGTCGGCTGAATATCGCCTCAGCGCCGAGTGGTGGATTGGCGGACGAGGATCTTCCGTTCTAGGCCGCTGGTCGCTTGACCGGCGTTAGTCGTTCCCTGTGAACGGGTGCGGCCGAGGCGGGATGGCGTGACTTGGAAGCAGTTCCTTGCGTTGTGGTTCTTTTGCCGGGTCCACATCGCGCTTCCTTGTCCAGACACCCCGTGCCTGCCTCGGCTCTTTCTATTTCATCACTCGGATTGGATTATCAGGAAAACATGGATTTCCGAATCGTTATCGACTCGCGCGAGCAACAACCCTACACGTTCGCGTGTGAGGTAGTGAAAGCCAAGCTTGACGCCGGTGATTACTCGGTGGCTGGCTTCGAACAGCGAGTGGCTGTTGAGCGCAAGAGCTTGCGTGATTTCGTCGGCACCGTCATTCACGATTTTGATCGCTTC
>CAITIF010000497.1 GCA_903892365.1 uncultured Pirellula sp.
AACCACCCGGCCAATGCCCCGGCGGAAAGCAGCCCGATAGCAACCAAGCTTCGCGTTACCGATTTGGTCGTCATTTCACTTGCCTTTCGAAGAGTTTGGCGATTGAGTCGCGGGTTTCGCTTGGTCGGGTGAATCCAATTGAGCCATTTTTTGAAACAGGCTCAGCAGCAGCACTCGTTCTTGCGGAGTCAGATTGGCGAGATTCGCGCGGTGGAATTCATTCTTGGCTTTGGTTGCTGACTTGTAGAGCTTGGTCCCTTTCGAAGTCAGCTCAATAAAAACCACCCTTCGGTCCGTGAGCGATCGGGATCGAGTGACGAGCCCCTTGGTTTCAAGAGCGTCCACGATTCCCGTGAGAGTGTTCACAGCAATTCCGAGCTGAAGGGCCACTTCCTTCATCATTTGAGCCCCCTTATCGCCGAGCACTTCCAGAAGGAATTGTTCGTGATGACTTAATTGCGTGTGTGGACCGCGGGAAATACTTCGATTTGCATTTTGAAATCGACGAATGATTTCCTGAATAATCTGTCCAAGTTCGAGAACATGCTGGTCTAAACGAGGCAAGGTTTTTAGGTCAATCACTTCGTAGAAGGAAAAGTTCGGAATGCGAAGTATTTTGCTTGTCGAAATGCGATCTGTCAATCGATACTCAAACGTTGGTGGGAGACTTCAAGGTTCTTCCAGATTGTTTGTATTTCCATCCGCAAGAGCTTTCGAAGAGTTAGAAGGGAGCTAAAATGGCGGCCATCCTCTCGAAATATAGTTTTTCGGTAAGTGGTTTGATTTAAGCAGAAGGCTTGGGTTCATGGCTAATCAGTTGTTTCGAACGAAGTCCCTTGACTCCATGGTTACAGACATGGAACAAGGAAGCAGGCTAAAGAGGTCTTTAGGGCCTGTTGCCCTAACGTCCCTGGGGGTAGGAGCGATTATCGGGACTGGGATCTTTGTGCTTGTGGGCAAAGCGGCTGCGGATCAAGCGGGACCAGCGATTGTGCTGTCATTCGTGGTCGCCGGATTGGCCTGTGTTTTCGCAGCACTCTGCTATGCGGAATTCGCATCGATGGCTCCTGTTGCTGGCTCTGCCTACAATTATGCTTACGCAACCATGGGAGAGCTGATGGCTTGGATTATTGGCTGGGACCTGATTCTCGAATATGCAGTCGCATCGTCGACCGTGGCTCATGGATGGTCCAAGTATTTGCAAAAGCTACTCGGCCAATTTCAGCTTAATTGGTTTGGCGATGGGGGGGCATTGCACCGTTTTTCAGATGCTCCGTTCGACTTCAATTCTGCAAAAAAAGCCTCCGAGATGACGCTTGCTTCGGGTGAAAAGTTGACCGTCGAAGCAGGTTCTTTCTTTTCGACGGGTTACTTCTTTGATTTGCCAGCAGTGCTTATCACTGCAATCGTTACCTTTGTTTTGGTACGAGGCGTTCGCGAAAGTGCGTTTACCAATGCGATTATGGTGGCGATCAAGGTTGCGGTTGTTTTGTTCGTAATCGTTGCGGGGTTCCGATACATTAACGTAAGTAACTGGACCGATAATTTTGCTCCGTACGGATATGGTGGGATCACGTTATTTGGCCAACAGATTTTTGGTTGGAGCGACAAAGGAGTAATGGCGGGTGCGGCGGGCGTAATTTTCGCCTATCTGGGGTTCGACGCGGTATCGACTCAAGCAGAAGAAGCTAAAAATCCAAAGCGAGATTTGCCAATCGGTATTATTGGATCGCTCGTTATTTGCACCTTGCTTTACGTGTTAGTGTCCGCAGTCCTGACGGGTATGGTTCGATACGATCAAATCGATAAGAATGCGCCCGTGGCCACCGCCTTTGAGCAAGTTGGCTTCGAATCCGCTCAGTTTGTTGTTACGGTCGGAGCGATTGCTGGTATCACTTCGGTGCTACTGGTAATGATGATGGGGCAACCACGAATCTTTTTGGCGATGGCTCGAGATGGGCTGTTGCCGATTGGTTTTTTTGGAGCGGTACATCCAAAATTCCAAACTCCGCATAAATCAACCATATTAACGGGCGTGATTGTGGCGTTGGCCGCTTCTTTACTGCCGCTCAATATTCTTGCCGACTTAACAAGCATTGGAACACTGTTTGCTTTTGCTCTGGTTTGCGGCTCGGTTTTGGTGCTTCGTTTCACAGATCCTGAACGTCCAAGGCCGTTCCGTTGTCCATTTTCCCCTTGGTTTCCAGCTGCTGGAATTGTTCTTTGTGTTTTGCTGATGTTGTCTCTTCCCGGGGAAAATTGGCTTCGGCTTGTTGCTTGGTTGGCGGTTGGATTGGTTATCTATTTTTGTTACGGTTATTGGAACAGCCGCTTAAGAAATGCAAATTAGCATGACCTCCGAAGTGCAGGATTAGGCGGTTTTTTTGTGTCCAGGGTAATTCCCTGGACACATTCTGTTCGACGGTTGGTATGTTCTGGGGTACAGCCGGTTCGGCACATGTGTTTTCTCACTTCTTCGAACACGATTGCTTGCGTGGAAAGTGCAATTTGATTCAATGCCAATGCCGAAAATCTCATTAACGAGCAAAATCTTTATAGGGCTGTTTCTCGGTATCTTGATCGGTTGGTTGGTTCCACCCTTGGGCTTGGAAGCAAGGCCGTTATCGAATCTTTTTTTGAATCTGATCAAGTCCATCATTGCTCCGCTAATCTTCGCAACACTGGTGGTTGGGATTTCTGGAACCGGTGATATCAAACAAGTTGGCCGAATCGGGGCGAAGGCCTTTTTGTATTTTGAAGTGGTCACCACGCTTGCTCTGTTCATCGGTCTAATTGCGGTGAACCTCGCGCAACCCGGAAAAGGGTTAAGCCTAGCCAGCATTGAAAAGACCGAAAACAAGAAAGAGCTCTCGGAACGGGCTCGGGATCTAGCAAATGAAGCGAAGGAGGTAGCATCGGCAGCGAAAGTTGCGTTGCAAGAAGGAAAATCGTCGGAAGCCTCGGAGCAAAGCGCGAAAGCGATCAACCTTGCCAGCGAAGCATCGGAAGTTTTATCCCGAGGTATTGTCGCACCGGAGCCACCCCCCAAGCCACAATCATTCGGTGACATCATTGCGCACTTGTCACCCACCTCGATCATCAAGGCGATGGCCGAAGGGGATGTTCTTCAAATCGTTGTCTTCTCGGTTTTGTTTGCATTGGCGGTAACCAGCATTGGGAAAAAGAAAAGCGAGCCTATCGTAAAATGGTGCGAGTCGTTAGCGGATGTGATGTTTCGCTTTACAGAGTTCGTCATGAAATTCGCTCCGATCGGTGTTGGCGCTGCCATGGCTTATGCCGTGAGTCATAGCGGGTTGGAAGTGCTCAAAAATCTTGCGATGTTGGTCGGAACCTTGTATGTCGCATTGCTCGTGTTTTGCTTGGTTGTCTTATTGCCGGTTGCATTGCTCTTCAAAGTGCCTCTGAAAGATTTCTACAATGCAGTAAAGACGCCCGCGACGATTGCGTTTGCTACCACCTCCAGCGAATCAGCGTTGCCCAAGGCGATGGAGAACTTAGTCAAACTCGGTTGCCCGCAAAGGATTGTGGGGTTTGTTTTGCCAACAGGCTACTCGTTCAATCTGGATGGAACAACGCTGTATCTGGCCGTCGCGTCCGTCTTTGTCGCTCAAGCAGCTGGCATCGAACTCAGTTGGTCACAGCAGATCATCATGATGCTAACCCTGATGTTGACGTCCAAAGGGGTCGCCGGAGTACCACGCGCTTCGCTGGTGATCTTGCTGGGTACCCTGGCGTCCTTTCATCTTCCCGTCGAAGGGGTGATCTTGATTCTGGGGGTAGATGAGCTGATGGACATGGCCCGAACTGCAGTCAACGTGATCGGAAACTGCTTGGCGACCGTGGTCATTACCAAATGGGAGGGGGCGTTTCGTAACGACGAATGGAAACAAGAAATGGAAGCGATCAACGTACCTGAATCGGAAGCATAGTTTGTCGTTGGTGGTGATTATCACAAACGCAAAATAGCTCGGTCGATCAGCACTGGCAATGAGCACACCTAACCTCTTGCGACACTTCGGGGCAAGCCCGAGTGTCGCTTGGCCGGCGATTCCATTCATAGCCCAGCGGGCGACATTTCCCTGCCGGTGGTGTAAACCACCGGAGCATTAGTTCCCATCAGCCCCAGCCCGGAGGGCGACACATTGGCTAGCCTGTAGTGAATTCCCTTGTGCCGCCTTCCGGTCTTGGCAAATTGTTGCGCACGAGTGCGCTGGCCTTGGTCTGATAGATTTGTCTGACTCCAGCGAAGCAATGTTTAAAACACAGAGGCACAGAGGACACAGAGAGAAGGAGAGTCTGTGCAAGTCTTTTCTCTGTGTCCTCTGTGCCTCTGTGTTTCTAAAAGCGAGAGATCGGGATGGGGACAAGCTCGAATGCCTGCCCCCTGCAAATGACCGTGTCGCGGCTAGCGCCTGCGGCTCAGGATGTACAAGCCAGATTAAGGGACATTGACGACTTCGCCACCTTGGCTGGTCACCAATGCTTCCAAGGTTTCGCTGTCGATTGCGTTGGAAATCGTTCGGACCGAACCATCAAAAAAACCTGCTTGGGCGGTCGGCGCTCGGAGCAAGCTAAAGTTTTCCGAATCGTTCAAGTCCAAGTCCTCTGGTTTGGTCCATGGGACGGCATATTCATCTTGCACTTCGACAATGGCGATGGTGTACGATGTGCCATCCGTGATGGTGGTGATTTTGGGTTTCTTAGAATTCCAGATTGTGTCGTCGCGATAGGGAGCCAGATATAAGGTATGCCCTTTTTCCGCCTGCGAGGATGGATGCCTGAAAAAGGCTGGCATGCGGTCCACCAGTTGAATGTTATGAGGGCTGTCCCAAGGTTCGTCTTGATGGAATTCTTGATACAAAGCATTTTCTTCGAGGTATGGCAGCAAGGCAACTCGCCAGCTGAGCAGCTTCCCACCATTCTCATCAACCGTCGCGCGAAGTGGGAATTGTCGGTAGGCCGATTCGTGATTGAGCATCGCCAGCAAAAGTTGCTTCACGTTGTTGGAAGACTGCATCCGACGCGCTGCTTCGCGAGCCGCTTGTACCGCCGGTAACAGCAGACCCGTCAACACGCCGATGGTCGGGATGGAATAGCTGTAGGCTCCGTTGATGGCGATTTCATCACCGTTGACGGTCCAGAGGTCGGCTTTACCGAGAAATTCTTTGGCACGCTCCATGTATTGAAGACAGGCTTGCTTCAGCTCGGGGGACATTTCTTGTTCTTGACGGATCGCATTTCGCAGCGATAGCTCAGCGAATTCCATCCCATTAGTTCGTAGGTTTCCCAAGGCGGTTGCCAGTCTGGCGGCGGATTCACCGTCTTTCGCTACCAGCTTTAATTCGATTTGGGCGCTCAATCCAGCCATATCGTTGGAACTGACGACATACTCCAGCTCTTCAATAACCACTTCGATATCTTGATACAAAGAGGGTGGGATCTGCGATTCCATATCGGCAAGGCCGCCTGCAATGATCGGCTTGATGTTGGCAAAGTTGGTTACCGATCGCATAGGATACTTGGAGGCATTCAGGAGATCGATCGCTTTACTACCCTTGGAAGGTTTGCCCAGCATTCGGCGAAGCGTCCCTTCGCTTCCGAACAGAATGACCTGCTCTTCCGTTTGAGCGATCTTGATGGGTGCATCGTTGGCATTGCGAGATCGCATCCCTTTGATTTTAGGAGAGTTCACTACTTCGCCGAACAGTTTGGAGCTCAAATCAGCGATGTCCACCGACTTGGTCGTTCGAATGACGCCACCAAATTCAGGTCCATTGGGGGAAGGCATACCTGCCGAGATGTCCACGCTTTCGATCAGCAAAGGGTCGACTCCTAGCTCTTGGATGCCAAATGCAGAAATGATCTCCCATGGAACCATTTCTAAGTCCTTGCGGTTGCGAATCGCCCCGATATCAATCGACGTGATGGAGATCGAATCGGCAACCGTTTGGCTATAACGCGGCGAAGGTGATTGGGCAAATAAGTTGGCAGAAAGTGCGACCGAAGCGAACAGTCCCGTTAACCACAGAGGTAAAGTCCGCCCTTGAAGAAGGAGAGATTTCATCATTGGAACATCCCGAAAAAATTAAACTTTTGGACCTCAATACGTCCCGCCATTGTAGCCCATTCGATGTCTCCTTGGGTGTTCAAAGAAAGGTTTGGAAATCAGGTCCGATGCGTCTTTAGCTTTGCGCAGAATGCCGAGGGTCAAACTTGTGGCCGCGCAAGAATGCTCGCCAGCTTCGAAAGTAGTCGTACCAGCCTAAACGCTTGGGGCGACTTGCGATGACATACTGGAAAGCAGATCCTTCCCTTTGAATCACGCTACTGGCGAGTTCTGTTTGAGTTTGCCTTAGACGCTGGGTCAATAATTCATTCCACTGCGACTTATTCAGTTCGGTCTCTGCATGTTTTCGATGGTCGCAATGAATGGCGTCTCCCAGTTTTGCAAAGATCTGCGGGCGGCTTTCGTCCCAGAATCCGTATTCCAGGGCCAGCGGAACAAAGACAATTTCAGGGACCTTCGAAACCAAATGCGATAAGCCAGGCATCAGTTCTGGCGAATGATCGCGCACATCGGTGAACTTGCCCTCGGGGGTGATAAAGAGTGCCGAATTGGGTGTCTGCAAGATGACTTGCGTGGTTGCTAAAAAGTCAGCGGCCCCGCGAATGGTGTTCAGTTTTAGGCCGTAGAAGCCTAATTCCGCCATGATACGGTAGTTCTTAAGTGCATCCGCATCGATCGGGGCATAGAAGATACGATTCGAAAAGTACTTTTGCCGTATCAAAGAAGCACTGATTGGATCCCACCAGCTGGCATGATTCGCAAAGACAACTACAGGCGTTGTCGGTGGTATACGATCAAGCTCGGCACCGTTGACTTGGATGGCAAACGACTGGAATTGCTTGGCAACCATGCGGCTCGAAAAGTACAGGAAGCCATCTACCAACCACTTTTTGGAGGCTGGTAATACTGGTTGGCTTCGGGGTGCCTTCGAGCTTTTGCGGTTCATTCCTTAGAGCGAATTACAGAAGGCTATCGAGCAAAAGTCGAAGCTTTCTTAGCTCTTGCCGCATATCCATCCCGTCCATAGGGGACATGTCGACACTCAAGGCCAAATCGTATCCCACGGTTTCCAATTGAGTGATAAGTCTGCCGTATTCGATTTCGCCTTGACCGACACGGACTTGCAATTGGTCTTTTTTGGAATCGCGAAGATGCACGTGGTAGACGTACTTCATCAGCTTTTCGTAGTTTTTGTTGCGATTGTTGCTGCACAAGTAGTGGCTTGGGTCCAGCGTTAACCCCACGCCAGGCACATAATCGCACAAATTCTTGACGGTGTCCGGGTCTTCGCTCAGGCAGCCCATTTGGCTTTTCAGTCCAATTCGGACACCGCGGCTCTCGGAAATCTCTACCAGCTTTTGGAGATGCTCCACTTCTTGATTGAAGGGAGTACCATGTTCACCGCTCGGGATCGTCAGCGAAACCACTTTGGTCGCTTTGGCAAGATCGCAGATTTTTGAGAATCGTTCGTAGTGGACCGGTCCCTCCGCATCGATTCGGACGTTATAACTGCAAATATCCAGACGGTGCGTGTCGCGAACAATGCGCAAGCACTCGTCAAACTCCTCCACAATCCTGGCAGGAGGCATTTGAATGCCTTTATCATCGAGCACAATTTCCACAGCGGTGAATTCAAGATCGCTTAGGACCTCGATCACATCGGGCAATGGAATATCAGGAAAGCAACCAGTTGATGCAGCTACATACACGACGTTAATCACTCCTTTGGAACTGTCAGTTATAAGATCCCCATTATCCGCAGGAACGGCAACCTGACAACCACGCTTTAGCAACATGTCCCATGATCCTTTGCAAACTTCGCTGATTCGGTTAGGAGCCAATGCCCTGAACTCGTCGGCCATGAAACCCATCGAGACTCCCGCCCGTACCGGTTTGGAAGCGTCGACTCCCTTGCAGTTTGTGCCAGGAATCGGCCCCAATCGGCTCGAGTTGTTTCATCGTTTAGGAATTCGCCGAACCACGGACTTGCTCTTCTTTTTCCCACGTAGCTACCAAGATATCGCGCCTTATCAGTCCATCACCGAACTGGAATCGGGCCTGCGAGCGACTGTCGTCGGGCAAGTCGTCGACATGGACCAACGCGTCAGCTTTGAGGGCCGAAGCAGCGTTGGCGTTTTGCTAGCAATCGAAGGGGGTGGATACGTTCGCTGTGTTTGGTACAACCAGCCGTTTCGTCGTCAACAGTATGTGCAAGGAATGAGAGTGATCGCGACGGGGGTGGTGAAGTCGACCGGGATTTCTTTTGAAATGAGGCACCCGGAGACAACCATTGTGGCATACGACCAGCCTTTGCCAGCCGCGAAACCTCTTCCTGTGTATCCGCTGACCGATGGGTTGCAGCAGCGGCATGTCGCAAGCGCGGTCGAGGCTGTTCTTGCTTCCCTGCTGGATACCATGGAGGAAGCTTTGCCAGAATCGCTGCGGTTGGCTGCTACCAATTCAGCTTCTTTACCAAAGGAACTTGGGCTACCGAAGGAGCTTGGTAAAGAACTTAAGCCACAAGAAGCTGCGGTCTCCCAGCTTACGGCAGGGAATCCGCCTTTGATGGGGATTGCTCAGGCGTTGCGGTCGATTCATCAACCTAGTTCCATGGCTGAAGCGAACGAGGCCCGGCATCGCTTTATTTTCCAAGAGCTGTTTGTTTATCAGTTGGCGTTGGCCATGCGTCGGCATCGGTTGCGGCACGAAAAGCCCGCGCCGAAGATCGAAGCGTCCCCTAAGATTCACGCTCGCATCCTGCGGCGATTTCCGTTTGAATTGACGGGAGATCAATTGCGAGCCATCGAGGACGTACGTAGGGATATGGCCAGCGACATCCCCATGAATCGACTTGTGCAGGGAGACGTCGGGAGCGGCAAGACGGTGATCGCTCAGTATGCCATGCTCAACGCGGTTGCGAACAAGCAGCAGGCCGCCTTGATGGCCCCGACGGAACTCCTAGCGCGACAACATTATTCGCGCTTGAAGGAGCAATTGTCGGGAAGCCAAGTCATGGTTGAGTTTCTTGCGGGCTCCATTTCGCAGCGAGATCGAACGGAATTGTTGCAACGGATTGGCATTGGAACCGTCGATCTTGTGGTGGGGACGCAATCGTTGCTCAGCGAGCATGTTCAGTTTGCTTCCCTTGGATTGGTGGTCATCGATGAGCAGCATAAATTCGGAGTCGAGCAGAGGGCTAGCCTGCGTGAGTCTCGATTGGTGCCTCATTATCTGGTTCTAAGCGCAACACCGATCCCGCGAACGATCGCTATGACGCTTTTTGGCGATTTGGACGTGTCGATTCTGAAAGATAAGCCACCAGGACGAGCGTCCGTGCATACGTACCTTGGCAATGCATCGCAGCAAGCCAAATGGTGGGACTTTGTTGCAAAGCAAGTGCAAAGCGGTCGCCAAGCCTACGTGGTGACTCCTCGCGTGGAATCGGATCCAAATTCGGAGGTCCTAGGAGCGGAGCAAATGTTTGAGCAATTGCGCTCCGGACCGTTGGCAGGCTTGCGACTGGATGTGCTTCACGGCCGAATGGATGGATCGGAAAAGCAAAACAAGCTCGATGCTTTTTCGTCGGGGCAGACCCAAGTCTTGGTCTCAACCACCGTGGTGGAAGTTGGGATCGATATCCCCAACGCGACCATCATGACGATCTTGGATGCAGATCGACTTGGCCTTGCCCAGCTGCATCAATTGCGAGGTCGCGTCAGTCGCGGAAGCTATCCTGGGTACATTTGTTTGTTTGCTAAACAAGGCTCGGCGCCGGAAGAGAACGCAAGACTGAGCGTCCTGGCATCGACCGACGATGGTTTTCAATTGGCAGAGCAAGACATGCGAATGCGGGGGCCTGGTGATTTGCTGGGAACCAAACAGATTGGGCTGCCACCCTTAAGGATTGCGGATCTTGTGCGCGATGCCGAGGTGTTGAACCAAGCTCGCAAGGTGGCACTGGATTGCATCGAGCGCGATCCCAATCTGGATTTGCCCGAACACCTGAAACTGAAGAGACAAGTAATTCAAAGGCACGGCGCATTAGCCGAGCTTGGGGACGTAGGATAGCGATCGATAACGCATGAAGCAGTACACGGTAGTGATTAGCGACGTCGAAGATTACGACTCCGGGTTTCGAGGTACCAAAACATTTTGGTGGCTATCTAGCTACCTGGGCGCTTATGCGCAACTGGGTTTGTATTGGTTCTTAATCGCTTATTTTGGACGGTCAAAGGTCCAGCTCCTGCGACCATCGGAATTGCTGCATCGATCCTCGAAGCTAAAAACGGATTGGCTCTTTATCGGTTTGCCGACCACACTGAATGCGCAGCATCTGGCCAACATTCAGTTCAATCGGATGGCTTTGTATGACGCCTCGGACACCAACGAACTGAATTTTGAATTCTCAGACCGCGAGTTTCTCACGTCGCAAACCGATGTGTGCTTGAAGAACTGGCGCGACGATCGTTGGAACGAAACGATGAAGATCGGACTGCTACCGATCAAACGTCCGCCATGGAACAATCGGCTTCGGACCGCTTTAAATCTCGAATCTATCAAGCAGCCCTTTGCTAAAAAGCAAACTAAAACTTATGACGTTGGCTTCGTGGCTAGGCCTACTGGGTCGTTGACAACCAACCAGCGACTTCGTTGGCTAGTGGAAATTAAGCAACAACGGCCCAATTGGAAATTGTGGGGCGGGCTTGTAGGAGGTGCCTACATGAAAAACGTAGCTCAACAAGAAGTTGCGCCTGAGGTTTTGGATGCATTATGGCTGAATAAAAAGAAAATTGGATTCCTCAGTTACTTCGCGGGCTTGAGGCAGTCCAAAGTAGCGCTCGCGCCCAGCGGCTATGCCCCTTGGACGTACAGGCACTTTGAGGCTATGTACGCAGGTTGTATGGTGGTCTCGAACGACTTAAGCCATTACGATTTTTTAATACCTTTCCCACGCGATACCATGGTCGAGGTAGGGGATCGCGAGGCTGTGGTTCCGGCCATCGAACGAGCCTTAACGTTGCTGGAAAATTCGCCAACGATCGTGGACGAGAATCGCAAAACGCTGGACCGATGGTTGGACCGAGGCAAATACTCCCGGCGCTGCCCCGATACGCTCGATCGCTTCTTCGGCCAAATTTCCTGATCCCTTTGTGCTTGTTTCTCAAAAAGAATTGATATCGAACTATGAAGATCATCATCGTTGGCGGTGTGGCGGGTGGAGCCTCTGCCGCAGCACGAGCGAGACGTCTGAGCGAAAACGCGGAGATCCTTTTGATCGAACGAGGCAATTACGTTTCGTTTGCGAACTGCGGTTTGCCTTACTACGTCGGTAACGAGATTCAGCAGCGCGAAAAGTTGATCGTAACGCAGCCTCAACGCTTGAGAGACCGCTTTCGAATCGATGTACGGACTCGTTCCAACGTGATCCAGATTAAGCCGAATGAGAAGCGGATCGTTGTCAAGGATCTTGCATCTGGCAACGATTACGAAGAATCGTATGACAAGCTCATCCTGTCGCCGGGGGCCTCCCCGATCCTACCCGCCTTTGAGGGAAATGATGCGTCCGGTATTTTCACGCTTCGAACTCTGGAGGATGTCGATAAGATTCGGTCGCTCGTCGACGGTGGTATCTCTTCCGCCATGGTTGTAGGTGCTGGCTTCATTGGCTTGGAGATGGTGGAAAATTTGGTTCGGCGTGGCGTTACCACCACGCTGGTTCAATTAGGGGACCAGATCCTGGCTGCATTGGATCCCGAAATGACAACACCGTTGTTGTATGCTCTAAAACGTCATGGTGTTCAGCTGGTTTTGAAACAGACCGTGGCATCGGCTCGCAATTCAAGTTCGGGTGGGCTTGAAGTGCGTCTGACCGACGATACTTTGTTTCAAAGCGATCTGTTGCTGTTAGGTGTGGGTGTTAAGCCGGAAAGCAAACTGGCAAGGGACGCCGGACTTGAAATCGGGTCGCGAGGCGGGATCGTTACCAACGCGTTCATGCAAACTAGCAACGCCGATATCTATGCGGTGGGGGACGTCACCGAAGTCGAAGACTTTGTGTCGAAGGGCAGAACTCAGATTCCGCTCGCTGGTCCAGCGAACCGCCAAGGAAGGCTTGCGGCGGATCATGTATTCGGAAGTCAAGCGTCCTATCGAGGTACACAAGGGACCGCTATTGTTCGGCTCTTTGACTGCGTTGCTGCGACCACAGGAGCCAACGAACGATCGCTACAAAAGTCCGGCACCCCCTACGAAAAAGTGTATGTCCATCCCGCCAACCATGCGACGTACTATCCTGGCGCACAGCCCATGGCGATCAAGCTTTTGTTTTCACCGACCGATGGGCTCATTTTGGGAGCACAAATGGTAGGGGGCGAAGGGGTCGACAAACGCATCGACGTGATCGCCGTTGCGATGCAAGCGAGGATGAAGGTTTTTAATTTAGAAGAAGTGGAACTGGCATATTCGCCCCAATTCGGGTCCGCCAAAGATCCCATCAATATGGTGGGTTTCGTGGCCGCCAATGTCCTGCGTCGCTCTCATCCAGTGATTCATGTCCCCGAAATGATGCATGCTTCCGAGCAGCGCCCAATGATTCTGGATGTTCGCACGGAAGAAGAGTTTCAAGCGGGACACATCCCAAATGCAATCCATATTCCAGTCGACGTTTTACGCGATCGGCTCCATGAACTTCCGAAAGGCCAACCGATCGTTACCTATTGCCAAGTAGGACAACGTGGCTACATCGCGGCTCGGATTTTGGTGCAGAACGGATTTCAAGTGAGAAATCTATCGGGTGGATACAAGACGTTTCGATTGTTTTACCCGGAGTAAATCGAAAGACATATCCCGCCGGGTGACCTGCCCCTGCTGGGTGAGCTTCCTCCAGCAATGGACATAAGTCCATTGAGCCGCGGGGGCTAGCCGCGTTAAGTGTTCCTGCTGAGTGAGATTCCTCCAGCAATGGACATAAGGGGCTCTTGAGAATGTCGCGCGGGCCTGAGGCGAAAGAGTTTTTTCAGGGTCACTCTTCGCCTCAGGCTTGATCAAAACCCTCCTGGGGTTGTTTTGCTGCCCCCCCAAATTAGTTATCGTCGAAGGAAGGGGGGAAACGGCGGAATATTGGCTAAAGGACGAAAACTCTGCTTGGTCCTTAAAGTTTGCCTGTTTTGTTAAGGTGCGGACATCCGACTTGCCGAACCAACAGAGACGCCAAGTTAACTTGCGTTCCGTTGAACAGATCAGTAGAAGCAAGTGGTCGAAGCGTTTGGCGGGCTTCGACAACCTTAGAATTGATAGCAAACTTGTTAGTACCTCATGCGGAGGCAATGGACTGCCGTGCAGTTTCGAAATAGAAATTCGGCCCAACCAAGCTTTCACACATCGATCGGCCCTGCGGTTCTTGTTGGGACGGTTGCGTGCTCGTTGTTTTACGGACTTATCTACGCTGGTCCGCTCGACTACGCGATGATACGTCGTTATTGCTTATGCCATCCAGTTGCGATCGCAACAATGGAATTGTTTTTGGTAGCATTCGTTGCGTTGTCCGTGAAGTGGTACCAAGTCCGTTGGCAGCGAGCGCTTTGCAAACGCGGGTGTGATTCGCTCGATGAGATTTCGCTGAATCAAAATGATTTGCCAGAGGATGCCACGGGTGCTCAAAAAGCGCAGTGGTTTGACACGTTGTGGAAGACTCAGGGACGTCAGATTTGCGATAGTTGGTTAGGGCAGCGGGTTGCGGCAACATTGCAAAGGCAGCTCAAGCGCAGGAACACGAAACATCTCGATGATGATATTCAGGAGCTTGCGGAGCGGGATGCCGATCAGCAGCATGATAGTTATGGCTTGATTCGCATCGTAACTTGGGCCATGCCCATGTTGGGGTTCCTTGGTACGGTTCTTGGAATTTCCGATACTCTTGGAATGATGGATGCTCAAGCTCTTGCCAGCGGTTCGCAGGATGCTATGAACAGTTTAACAGCCGGCTTATATGTAGCATTCGACACGACTGCCATTGGTTTGGTTTTGACCATGGTCGCGATGTTCATTCAATTCTTTGTGAATCGATCTGAGTTATCCATTCTTGGCTTGATGGATGCCAAGGTTTCTGAGGCGCTGCGATTGTGTCTGACCGAACGAGACACTCAACCCGTGTCCTCGAACTCGGAATCTTCGCTTCGGACGATGTCCAACGAATTGATCCAAGCGGTTCAATCGATGGTCGAAAAGCAGGTAGAGCTTTGGCAGCAGACCATAGGAAACGCGCACGGACATTGGCAAAATCTCACTTCGAAATCTGCGGAAACCTTGCAATTTGCATTGGCGGGTGCGATCGAGGGGGCCATGATCAAGCATGCAATTTCCGTCGCAGCGCACGCGGAGCAGATCACTCGGATTCAATCCGATGGAGCTGCGCAAATTGATTCCCGATGGCAACAGTGGCAAACGACTCTTTCGGAACAGACGCGAGCCATTCATCATCAACAGTTGCAGATGAATCAACAAACAGAGCTTCTATCCAAGTTGATCGAGAAGCACGAAGCGATTCGCGAGATGGAGCCACCTTTGCAAAAGGTCTTGGATCAGTTGTCTGAAATTGACCATACGACTTTGGAACGATTTACCAACGTCGAACGTTTTCACGATGTCGCTGTCTGCATGACAGAAGCGATTGCTGTGTTAGGAACTCAGTTGGAACGCCATGGATTTTTGGGCAAGCAACCTGTTCGGCGTCGTTCGGAAGTTTCGAATTCATTTCAATCGCCTGATTTGGACAATTTGGACAGCTCGGAAAATTCGACGGAACCAACGACTATCCCGATCGCTGCCGCCAAAACCTGGAAGAGACAAGCAGGATGAGTAGGAGCAGGCGACGTAGCGATAACAACGCACC
>CAITIF010000498.1 GCA_903892365.1 uncultured Pirellula sp.
CGGCACCAACGGCAACGGGGCAAGCGATCCGCTGGACGTTTTGGAAATCATCAATGAGATTAATGATTGTTGCGTTGAGAACGCGTTACAGTGAACGCAAGACATTCGGGATCATTCCCGGCAAGTCCTCTGCGATCAGTCCTGGACCAAACAAACGCGCCGCTTCGCCATGAATCCAAACGCCAGCGCATGCGGCTTCAAACGGGTTCAGCCCCTGAGACAACAGGCCGGTGATGATGCCGCTTAGAACGTCGCCAGCGCCCGCGGTTGCTAATGTTGGTGGCGCATTGTTGTTGATGACACATCTTCCGCTTGGACAAGCGATCACGGTGTCCGCTCCTTTTAGGACGATGACTGCCTCAGATCGTTGCGCCGCCCGTCGGCATCGAGTCAGCTTGTCACCTGCTGATTCGAAAACACGAGCAAATTCGCCGTCATGAGGGGTCAATACACATGGGCCAGCAATGGCTTGATCCAGTTCGGCAGGTTGTTCTTGAAACGCTGTGATCGCGTCCGCATCGATTACGGTCGCGCGTTTTGTTTTGAGCAAAAGCAATGTGTCGCGGCGTGTTGTTTCAGAAACCCCAGCGCCAGGGCCGATCAAAAATGCCGTGATGCGTTTGTCTTGAAGGATTGTTCGAAGGGTGTCTCGGGAGCTTAATGGCTTTACCATAATGCTAGTCATCAAGGCGGCATAAATGGGAAAGGCAACCTCGGGAACAATCACCGTCGTCAATCCAGCTCCGATCCGCGCGGCAGCAAAAGCGGACAAACGCGCCGCACCGGTCATGGGATAGCCACCGTAAATCAATGTATGACCGCGGTCATACTTGTTCGAGTCCGATGTTGGGTGTCGCAAATGGGAACACCAAAGCGATGGAAGGTTTTCAAAAACGTCCGGTTGGAGTGTGTCTAATACTGACGAAGGGATGCCGATATCGGTTACGACAACTTCACCGCAATGGGCTTTGCTTGGCAGCAGAAGGTGGCATGGTTTTTTACGAAAGAAGGTGACGGTCAGGGCTGCCATCACCGGCGTGAAAACTTGTCCGGTGTCTCCGACGACTCCCGATGGAACGTCTACGGCGATGACTATCAGCTGGCGACTTGCTATCTTTGCCAGCAAGGGCAAAATAGGATTGGGGCGTCCAGGTTGGTAGCCGGCTCCAAACACCGCATCCACGACCAATTCTGCACCCTCTAGGCACTCCGAGGACATGGGCTCCACTGGGCCCGTCCATTGGTTAGCATGGTAAAGAGCTTCTGGAGACATGCGGTCCCGCGAGCCTTCCATCGCCAAGCGTACCGGCCAACCGCGTGCAGCAAGCTGTTTCGCGATCACAAAGCCGTCCCCGCCATTATTTCCTGAGCCACAAAGTACGACCGTTGGGCGAATCGACCATCGCGACTCCATCGCGTCCACGACAGATTGCCCGGCGTTCCTCATTAGCTCGACAGCGGGCGTTCCAGAGGCGATCGCAAGTCGGTCTGCTTGGCCCATTTGGCCAACTGTCAGTAGTGCATTTTCAGAGTTCATGCGTTGGATCCGACCATTGCGAGTACTGAGTTTTGGCGAATGGATGCGTTTTTATCCGAAATTCTATCAAATTGAAGGCACCCAACCGTTTCCGAAGTTGAACCGTGAGGAAGGAATTGGATTAGTTTTGAGAGTCAAGGATCCGAATGCCGCTACTACCCAGTTGGCTAGCGCCAGGATATACTCACGAGCCTGAAGGCCGCTGTGGCGAAATGGCAGACGCATTGGATTTAAAATCCAAGGTCCCGTAAAGGGGCGTGTGGGTTCGAGTCCCACCAGCGGTACTTTTTCTTTTTCGGGCAATTCATTGCCTTCTGCACCTTTCATGGTGATTTTGTCGGGGCGTCGATAATAGGTTCTTTTTTTGCTTGCTCCTATCTGGTGAGAACACGGGGGGCCTTGTCTTAAGTAACCAAAACACCTCTCTGCACCGGTGGTGTTGCGTTATAGATTCGTGATTGATCCTCGTTGGTAGATGCAAGGCGTGCATCGGTTCCACAAGCACTCCATTTGGGGTGGGTGGTACCGTTTGGGAGTCGGTAAACTCAAATCCATAGCACCGTGTTAGCGCATCAAACCTGTTGCGAAGAAGGGCACGAGGCCCTCCGCCGCGTTACTTTCCTTTGGCTGATTCCATGGCTTTCATGACTCGCATCATGTTGCCCGAAAGGATCTTCTGAATGTCGGTTTCTGAGTAGCCCTTGCGAAGCAACAACTCTGTTAGGATGGGGTACTTGGAAACGTCTTCTAAGCCATCGGGCAACGTCGAGATGCCATCGAAATCGCTGCCTATTCCAACATGATCTACGCCTACGACTTTGGCGATGTGATCGATATGCTCGACGACAATGTTTGCATCACCTGGAATAATCGGGTGAGTGGCCCGCCAAGTGGCCATCGCCTTTTTGAATTCATCGGATTCGTTATTCGTACCTAGCTCTTTCTCTAGCTTTCGACGAACGTCGAACATGTCCTTCATGTTCTTGGCGGATTCAGGTACCACAAATCCACTGAAAAAGTTAATCATCACGAGCCCGCCGTTCGTCTTCAAGCGAAGCAGCACATCGTCCGGAACATTGCGTGGGTGATCCGCAACTGCTTTTGCGGAGGAATGGGAAAAGATGACCGGAGCGGTGGTGATGTCCAACGCATCGTTCATGGTCGCAGGCGATACGTGCGATAGGTCCACCAGCATTCCAAGCCGATTCATCTCGCGAACGACTTCTTCCCCAAATGGGGATAGGCCGTCGCTTTTCGCTTGATCCGTGGCCGCGTCAGCCCAATCCAGAGTGTCGCCATGCGTTAACGTCATGTATCGAACACCTTGGGAGTAAAGTTCTCGTAACTTGGCGATCGAGTTTTCAATCGAATGGCCTCCTTCGACCCCCATCAGCGACGCAATTTTGCCTGCCTTGCGAATTCGCTCGACATCTGATGCGTTGGATGCAAATTCGAAAACGTCTGGGTGCTTTGTCAGGATCGCTCGCACGCAAGCGATTTGTTCTAAGGTCATTTGAAACGAGTTTTCGGTTTTGACCGTATTCGCAGGAACGAACACCGACCAAAACTGAGCTCCAACATTTCCAGCTCGCAATCGAGGGATGTCCGTATGCAAAGATGGCTCGTGGTATAAATTCGTTTTCTTGACGTTCAGATCGTTCCTCTCTCGCAAAGCCCAGGGCAAATCGTTGTGCCCGTCCCATACGTAGCTTCGCTCATGAATCTCTTTCGCTCGATCTGAAATAGCAACGACATCGTCCTGCGATGGTCGAAGGACGATTTGACGAATGTCCATGATGGCAACGCCAGCTTTGGACTTTGGGCGAACAGCCAGTCGGTTGGTGCCTGCAGGAAGCCATGTCTTCCCCACATTCTCGATAATGATATTTTGAAAATGACCTGTGTCTCGAACAGTCCATTCGATC
>CAITIF010000499.1 GCA_903892365.1 uncultured Pirellula sp.
CATTTAGGGCCAGGACTAATCATAGCCGCTTCCATTGTTGGATCGGGCGAGTTGATCGCGACCCCGATCACGGGTGCTAAAGCCGGACTGAGTCTTCTTTGGCTGATCATCCTTGGATGTGTCATTAAGGTATTTGCTCAAATCGAGATCGGACGATTCACGCTCTCCAGCGGCATACCCACCCTATCAGCTCTGAACCAAGTTCCTGGTCCACGCATTCAAGGACGCGGCAACTGGCTGATTTGGTACTGGTTTGTGATGTGGTTTTGCAGCATTGGACAGCTCGGGGCAATCGTTGGCGGTGTGGGACAAACCCTGGCAATGGTTCAGCCCGTGACGCAACAAGGTCGCTTGTTTCAAGAGATCGCAACGCTGGAATCCAAGCGGCAGCTCGGCAAGGTCATCGAGGAAGTAGAGCAAAAGAATTTGGCCGCCGGTGCAAATCAGGCCACCCTCGATAGCCCAAGCAAAGAAGTCGAAGAACCCCTGCCGTCCGAAGAGCAGATCCTTGTAAAACGCCTATTCTATATCGAAACATACGGCACTGCGAAAGCATTGAGCCCTTCTGAGCTAGCTGCGATCGATGACAAAGCATTGATGGACATGCGTTTGCTTTCTCCCATCGACGACCGAATCTGGGCAATACCCATCGCAGTTGGGACATCGTTGATGCTGATTTATGGCGGTTACAACTTTATTCAGTCGGCGGCAACCATCATGGTAGCCATTTTTACTTTAGTGACTCTTGGAAATGTTGTCGGCTTGCAAATGCTCCCGGCTTGGCAGATACCTATGTCCCAATGGATTGATGGCCTCAGTTTTGGTCTGCCAGAAGGAGATCTATGGAAGTCGCTTGCAATGGCGTTTGCCACGATTGGAATCATTGGTGTCGGAGCGGCCGAGCTGATTCAATATCCGTACTGGTGTTTGGAAAAAGGCTATGCGAAGCGAACAGGCAAATATGATGGATCGGACGCATGGGTTCGGCGTGCTCGCGGTTGGTTGCGAATCATGCAAACCGACATTTGGGTTTCGATGGTTATTTACACCGTCGCAACCATTGGGTTCTTTGTACTGGGAGCTGGTATTCTGCACCGCGCAGGTATTGAGCCACAGGATTCCAAACTGCTCCAAACACTTTCGGTCATGTACAAGCCCGTGCTTGGAAGCTGGGCTCAAGTAACGTTCTTGCTTGGGGCGTTTATGGTTCTTTACTCGACCTTCTATGTTGCGAACGCTAGCCACGCTCGGACCTTTGCCGACGCATTGAGCATTATGAGCCTGATCGGGGCCGACGAACCAACTCAAACACGCTGGGTTCGATGGTTAAGTGGCTTGTTCCCGATGCTTTGTTTGTTGATTTACTGGGTAATGCCTCAGCCTGCTTGGCTTGTCTTGTTGAGTGGATCAGCGCAGGCGATCATGTTGCCGATGTTGGGTTTTTCTGCCCTGTTTTTCCGTTACCGGCGGTGTTTGCCCGAACTGCGACCGTCCAAATGGTTCGATATTGGGCTTTGGGGCAGCATCGCAATCCTGTTCGTGATAGGAATTGCAACCCTCATTTTGGAAGCCAATAAGTTCTTTCAGTAGAGGCTCAGACGGCACATTCGGAATCGTCGGCCTGCTTGACCAGCCACAGCAGGAGGATTCTGTGCAGTCCGGTTGATCTTTCTACCGATCGGGGTTAAGCCGACGTTACAATGGGGTTGAGTCTATTAGCCCCGGGGTCGGCCCCGAGTTTGGCCCCGAGTTTGACAGGGCGTTTGTCTTGAACGGAACCACTTCAAAAAACAGCTGGATTGCATCCTTAAGCAGCTTTCTCATTCATTTGATTTTGCTTCTTTCGATGGCGATTTGGACGGTGGTTTCGCTTGGCAAAGGCGATCGAATCTCATTTGAAGCAAGCAGTGGCGACGAGCCGGAACAGACCATCACGTTGGAAACAGTCCAGAGCACTTCGGATGAAGTCTCCGGCGAGGCGGGGCTAGGTCCCGCCGATATCAGTTCTTCGATTCGCATTGTGGAGACATTGCCCGTCTTGATCGAAGATGGGATTGGTTCCCAAGTGGAAATCGCAAGTTCTGCGAGCAATCTTGCCCAGTCGATTCAGATTTCGGGAAGCGGAGGCTTTAAGTCCGCATTTGTTGGCATCTCCCTAGAGGCCCGCTCACCCAAAAATCGCGCCGACACGGCTCTCAAGAATGGTGGGTCGGCCGCAAGCGAACAAGCGGTAGAGGATGCGCTAGATTATTTCGCAAGACATCAGCGCAACGACGGTTCTTGGACCATGTTCTTCGAAGATTGTCCATGCCAAGGGGAATGCTCTCATAGTGCTGCAGGCAAAGATCCCCATGAGATCGCCGCGACAGGGCTCGCTTTGCTTTGCTTCTTGGGGGCCGGCCATACCATGACCGAAGGGGAGTATAGCGAACAAGTGAATCGAGGAGTTTACTATCTGATTCAGCGGCTAAAAATCGATTACGCCAAAGGAAGCTGGCTCAGCACGATCGCGGCTGCGGAAATGTACGAGCATGGTATCGCGACCTTGGCCCTATGTGAGGCCCTTCAAATGAAGGGAGACGTTTCGATCAAAGAATCCTGCCAAGCAGCAGTGAACTTTATTGTGGCGGCACAGCACAGCGACGGCGGCTGGGATTACCATCCGCGGTCCCCCGGCGATTTGTCGATTGTAGGATGGCAAGTGATGGCACTGAAGAGCGCCGTCGGTGCTCAGCTTAACGTTCCCACAGAAACAATTCGGGGCATCGATTTGTTTTTATCTCGACATGCATCGGGTGCATTTATGTACCGCTACCGCAATCAAGGTAAGCCAACCGCCAGCATGACTGCCATTGGAAATCTGATTCGAGTGCTTCGCGGAGTCTCTAAAACAGATGCGGGGATTCGAGCGTCCGTGGACTACCTTCTCAAAGAACAGCCTTCTGATGTTGACGCGTACTTCAATTACTATGCGACCCAGCTTCTGTTCCATTTTGGAGGGCAGCCATGGGAGAAGTGGAACGAGATCCAGCGGAACTACCTAATCAAGAGCCAGGTTCAATCCGGACATGAAAAGGGAAGCTGGTGGTTTGGGGCCGATATCTCCAATAACGCGGGGGGCCGGTTGTACACGACGGCGATGGCCTGTTTGACCTTGGAAGTCTATTACCGGTATCTGCCCGTTTACGAATCCACGTCCGACGACTTTCGTCTTTGAACGAGCGGTTTCCAAGCTGGATCGAGCTTATCCGTGATGCGGTCGCTGACTACGGCGACAGCAAGGGCACTTACCGAGCCCACTGGTCCTCCCACCACAAAGCCCCCTATCGCCGTGGCTGCATAGGCCGCTTGCCGACTGGATCGGTGGGCCTTCTCGTGCTCGATATTCAAGGATCGTGCGATTGTGTAGCTGCTGAATCGAACGGTCTCGCCGATCACGGTTGGAACCAACGCACCCGCGGACATCGCAACTCGAGCGTTCGACAGAACGGTTACCGATTTCGCCATCGACTGCCTACCCAAAATGCAGCTGAGTCCAGCAAGTGTCCCTCGGACAACGGATTTGATCGCGTCCTCCACTTGATGGCTTCGCGCAACACCCGTCTTCATCTCGCGAGCGAAGTGTTCGCAGTTGTCCCAAATCAGATGGTACCCCGACTTACCTACCGCTTGCAAAGCTCGCTCCACGACCAGATCTCGGGGAAGCGACTCTCCCACTTCCTGCTCGACTCGAATTGGCTTTCCAACGGCGAATTGTTCGAAGGGGACACGCTGGACCGACATGCTTTTGCCATCCGATTCGGTGGCCAAATGGACAACCGTGCCATCCCCCAAATCAATCCCAAAGTGGCGGAAGACAATAAGGCCTCGCGTACAAGCGATCGAGATCACATCACCAGTAGCCATAGGATCCCATTCTTGAGAGGAACTTCTTATTACGAAAAAAGGAAAACCAAAAACAAGTGCTCGAGGGTATCTCTACCCATGAGCCTCAGGCGCTATTGCGGATTATTCACGAACCTAGTTGGATCTATGTATGTCAAGATCGCGTAACTTGTTACGTTGGGTTGCAAACAATGCAGACTGCTTTCACAACCCGACGCGTAAGCCAGGGGCGATGTAACAATCCCTCGCTTGCGCTTCGGGTTATGATCAATCCGCGCTAGTCGCGATGAACTTCGCTGTATTATGGTCGTAACGCGGCTCGCGTCCAATGGCAACTGTATTTGCTATCGCAGCGTCGAAAACAATATCGAATGTCGAAGGAAGTTGTCAGTGGGCAGTTGTCGGTGGGCAGTTGTCGGTGGGCAGTTTAGAGAAGACGACGACGTGCTCGTGCTCAGTGAAACGGTGCTCGTGCTCGTGATCGAATCGAGAATGCTGTGGCAGGGCGACGAGTTCGAGCACGAGCACGAGCACGAGCACGATGAAATCCTGCTTTTGGTAGCTTTCAGTTGTGCGCTCCGCCGAGATAAACTCGACGGAAGCGAAAGCTTGGCCAAGAAATTTCAAATGTCGAAGGAAAATGCATGC
>CAITIF010000500.1 GCA_903892365.1 uncultured Pirellula sp.
AATCTCTGCTAGCACAAAATTCCCTTAGGCCCCCACCTGTATCATGAAATGGTCTATCCTACCTAGTAGAATAACGAAGGGTAAGTTCCCGGTTCGGCTGTTTTCACGAGAGACACAATAGGCTCACTTCTTATTGCCAATGCTAAGCGATTCACCATTCGACGACGTTCAGACGGTTCAAGCCCCCGAACCGTCACGGGGTGCCATAGCAAGCTTTTGGTTTGGCTGTTTTGGACTCTTTGCGATGGCCATCGGGGGAGCATTCTGCGTCAAAGTGATCGGCTCGAAAATCAACTTCTGGTTGCTGGAATACTCGTTTGCATCGCAAATCGGAGGCCAAACTATCTCTCCCTATTGGACCCATGAACTGTCGGTAACGGACTCGTTCTTACCCAGTTTTGTTCTCTTGTCGCTAATACCCGTTCTATATTGGCGTGGAGGGCTTGCTCAACGATTCTTGTTATCGATTTCCATCGCGATCATTGCCATGAACGCCGTGAGTGACCCTATCAGTTACTTTTCCAAAGGGGACGAGAGACTCGAACGAGTTCGAGAGATTCTGCTTTTCCTGCTGCTGATCCCTGTCCTTTTTTGGTTTGCACCCTTACGAACCCGTTCGTTGCGTTTGATCGTTGCATTTTGCCTAGTCGCCCTGGGATTTTGCACGAGCATCTACCTGATGGGGCGAGTTCCCCGAAGCCTGCATGTTCACAGCTGGACCTCGTTGTATCTTGCCGGTTTTGGCCTTGCTCTTCTCAGTCGAAACTGGGGGAGTATCGCTTTGCTGGAAGCGAAGACCAATGCCGAAGATCTGGAACGTACGTCCAGCAAAACGCTCCTAGAGCTGATGGCTATCTCAGGTCTTTGCATAGTCATCACGATGATTTGGACACGTGAAATCGATCAGAATTTAATTTTCGCAGTTGGGACTTCCATCGCAACAGGATGCTTTGCCGCAGTCGTAGGGATTACGAACGTGCAAGTTGGACTGGGGTGCGAACGCTATGGCTGGAAACGGGTCGCCATGATGTGGCTCTTGTTCAGTATTGTTTACTGCGGATGTGTTGCCTTCAGGATGACGATTGCTTCAGACGCAGTGAGTCGATTTCCAAACTCACTCGCATTTTTTTCGATAGCTTGGGGAATGGTCGCTATCGCATGTCTTGCCCTACAGTTGAATCTGTGCATTCTCTGGCTTCGTTTTTGTGGATGGCAAACTTTGAAGTCGGACATGAAACAAAAAGATGCACCAGTGCAGGCAATTGAATCAGATTTCCCAGCAATCCGCCCAACATACTAATTGCGGCCGTCGCACCAAAAGCCACGGTTGGCAAAAAATCGCTTGTTGCTAACGAACCGAACCCAACGACCAACGCACCCGTAGACAACCCCAAGGCGACGCCGATCTCCGACTGAGCCGCTACCAACGCATCGTGCACCGAAGCACCTCTCACCCGCGCGGTCTGAAATCGCATCAGATAATGCAACGACGAATCGACACTCAGCCCCATCGAAACAGCTGCGATCATTGCCGCACCTAAGTTCACTCGAATCTCTATCCACCCCATAAAACCCAAGATGCACAAACTGGGCAAGGCGTTAGGCAATACAGCCAAGGTCGCCAGCAAAGGGCTTCTCAAAGCATAAGCCATCGCCAACCAAATTCCGATCGAGGCAACCGCGAAGCAACGCCATTGATCTGCCACAACGCTCCGCACCAGTTCCGATAAAAGGACATAGTAGCCCGAAACACTCTTGGCAGACCGCTCAAAATCTTGTCCGTACTTTGCAAACTGCCAATCTTCCGACCGAAGTGTCTGCGCAACCAATTCGCGAACCTTTTGGATCAATTGCTCCTTTTGCTCTGCATTGGATTGCTCGCGAGATCGCAACATAATCCTCAAGTATCGCTCACCGTCTTGCGGTTTCGTGATCAAGGTATCGACAAAGGCCCCCATCGCATTCCGCATCCCGAACAATCGGTCTTCGATCGAAAGGTTACCGAGCAGTACCGATTCACGGGCTGCGGCGTCGGCATCCGCAAAGCTCATCACAAGACTCAACCGAAGTCCATTTTCGTCAACGGCCACTTGGTCTTCATGCACCTTATCGTTTTGCTGTTTCTTAGAGGCATGCTGTTCATCTGGGACTTGTAGACTAGTGATTTGGCGTTCGAGTTCCAATACGGAGTCCAGATACTTTTGATTGAGGACCAATGGAGCAGGAAGAACGATATCCCATACTCCCGCACCACCAAGCTCATTTTCGATGGATTGGTAGGCGACAACCAACGGCGCGTCATTCCTGAAGTTCTTGATAAAATCTGTTTCCACTTGCAATCGCAGTGTGCCGAGAACCGACACCAGCCCCAACACAACGGCGGCAACCGTGACCATACTTCGGCGTCGAATGGCGAACTCAAGCGTTCTTGCGAGCAGGCCTTTCAGAATCGAATCACCTGGAACGGTTGCTAATCGTTCTGAGAGCCCCAACCATGTTATCCAACCACTGCGGCCAAGTGGGAGAATCGCTATGGTTGGCAACAGGGCGAAGATACCCACCAAGACAACCAGCGATGCCAACGCCATCATGCAACCGTAATCTTGCACAGGGCCAACTTTCGCAAAACTCAACGAGGCAAACCCGATCGCGTCCGTAATGCATGCCCAAAAAATAGGTCGCCATAGATTTCGCATGGAGCTTGCGAGAGCCTGTTCGGGATTCTGCCCGGATCGCATCGCATCTTGAAACCCCACCATCCAATGCATGGTGGTTGCGACCCCGATTACGGTAACGATCGAAGACAACATGGAGGAAACCATGGTCAAGTCCCAGGCCATCCAAACCAACAAGGCACGCGTCACGACAAGCGACCACTGAACGATGGCAACCGTCAACAAAGCCCATCTCAACGATCGAAAGCCAATCAAGATAAGAAGCGACAAACTGATCGAAGAGAAAACCCCGAGCCGAAGCCCATCTGCTTCAATCGCTTCAAAGCCTTCTTCAACCATCACGGGCTGCCCCACCAGCATGGCAGCTGAAACTCCAAACTCAGCCGGCAACGCATCTCCCACTTGCCTTAAACCGGAAATGGTATTGGACGTTTCGCGCGCCGACTGAGCACGAGCAATCAAGCAAGCGATCGAGACTAAATTACTGGAATTGCTGTGTGTCTGCCCCTCAAACAACTTCTTGAACTTCTGAGCAAGAAGATTGCGTTCGTCGAGAAGCGGGTGGACGCCTTGTGCTTTGGAAGTGTTGAAAAAAGACAGCGGATTGCTGAGCTTTGCCAGCATCCCATCCATTTTCGACAGGTCCATTGCAGTCGCAATGCCAGGCAGTTTCTCAATCCGCTCGCGAATTTGCTGCAAACGTTTCAGCCCTTCTCCGTCGGCTTGCCAAAGACGATCATCGCGATAAGCGAACACGACCAACTCGGCGACACCGAACTTTTTCTGCAGGAACTCGAAGCCTATTCGAGTTGGATCGTCAGGCGCGAACATTTTTTGTAGCGAACGGTCTAAATTCAATCGGTTAGATG
>CAITIF010000501.1 GCA_903892365.1 uncultured Pirellula sp.
CTGCCAAATACGGTTATCGCGGCTAGCGCCCGCGGCTCAGGCGTAACCAACGGAAGGGGACGTTACTTCGGTCGTTATCAAGCGATTAGGGCAGTGCTATAGCTGCACCCGTCACAACCTTGGCTTGCATCCATGCACCTCGTAAACTGATTGGAACTGGTCCAACCGTCCAAGGAGCACACGATCCAGGGCGGTAGTACCCCAACGCATACTGGCACTCGTTCATCGGATGGATGCCCATCTTGTATGGCAAGAAAGCAATGTTGCCGAAGAAATGAGCCGAGGACAGGACCGGCTGAGCAATTGGCCCCCATTCGTGCCCATATCGCTCCAGTTGCACCTCTTCGAAGTAAAGTGGCTTGTGGCAGGAACCGCTAGCCTTAAAGGTCATCGTCGTTTCTAAAAAGTCTCTTCGAGGAAACGATCGATCTTCGATAGAGCAAGTCACTGGCACTCCCCAGGCTTGGCTAATGTAAGCGTTGTCGGCATCGCTCAATTTACGCAGCAAGCAGGACGCTCGCGAACCATCTTCGCGCTCAATCATGGCCATGCCACGCTCGATGTCGACCAATTTTCCTTCGGCAATCACCACGCCATCGTAGTCGTGCCATGTTCGGATCTCTGCGGAATTCACGAATGATTCTTTCGTGTTGACCCGTTGGTTCTTTCCCTTGTAGCCCTCTACGAAATTAGGGGATGAATCCACTCGAATCTTCGAAATGTCTTGCTGATCTTTAGCGAGTTGGCGAATCGAATCGCAATCCACCGAAGATCGATTCGGTCTGCTAGGTGGCTTGGGTGCAAGATCTTGATTATCGCGACGGCTCATCGGTGGTGGCTCCGAAGCATCCGAAGGCGAATCTTCGATCTCCAGTTCCGGCGACTTGGATTTTGGAAATGGGCTAGGAATTTCTTGCTGCAAACTGAGTTCTGGAACCGCTTGCGGATCGAGCGTCGGAGCCGAATTGCCTGGCGAAGCTGGTGGCAATTGTAGAATCGAAGGAGCAGGCGATGGCATCACATCCCCCGTTTCTTGGAAGCGAGTTCGTTGAACGGCACTAGATTTTGACTCATGAGCGCCTGCTTTGCGATCATACCAAACACCGACAGACGCCGAGGAACTTGCTGGATTGGCTTCAATGGAACCGGAGCTGTGTGATGCCAAGCTGACTCCCTGATCGCTTACGGTGCGTCGCCCTTGATCGCCGACCAAACCTCGCTCGCCAATCGTGATGGCAGCCTGAGCGGACGGTTTGGTTTCAGAAGCGAACTTGACCTGAACATCATTGACAGTTGTTGTTCGCGGCGGATTGAGATTGAAGGTCGACCGAGGTTGGTTCGGCATGGATGGTGACTGAGCCGTCGATTGAGCCATCGGCTGCCGAACGACATTCGACTGAGTTACTGACCGGGCATCCTTGTCGCTGGTTCCCAAGGATTGCGAGAAGCTCTTGTCGGCCGATCGCCCTTGATCTTCTGGACTGACCACTTTCCATCGCAACACAGGACTTTCCACGCTCGCCTCTGGAGTATTGCTGCGAAGCTTGTTGACCGGAATGTTCGATCCCGTCGGATTGACAAACGGAGCAGGTGACCAGGCAGGTGGTGGCTGCTGAGCCATCGCTACAGGGCCCACCATCAAGCTTGCAGCAAGCCCGCCGAGGACCTGAAAACGCAGTTGTAGAGAATTTCGGAGTGTTCGTCGCAACCAAGCTCGCGACAAACCATGTTTGGCTTGATCGCTAGTTGTCGTTAGAGCTAGACAGTTCGGAACTGTAGTTAGGTGCTTCTTGAGTGATAGCGATATCATGTGGATGATTCTCACGGACCGTAGCGGCCGAGACTTGAATGAAACGAACGTCCCTGCGAAGTTCCGCAATAGATTGAGTACCGCAGTAGCCCATTCCAGCACGAAGTCCGCCAACTAGTTGGTACACGTAATCGGACAATGGTCCTTTGAACGGCACGCGTCCTTCGACTCCTTCGGGAACCAATTTCGAAAGCTGGTCCTGAGTCCCTTGACGGTATCGTTCGCTCGACCCTTTCACCATCGCCCCAAGCGATCCCATACCGCGGTAGGCCTTAAAGGTCCGACCTTGATAAAGGATGGTACGTCCGGGGCTTTCAGCTAATCCGGCAAAAAGGCTTCCGATCATGACGCAACTCGCTCCTGCGACGAGCGCCTTGGTTATGTCACCACTGAAACGGATTCCTCCGTCGGCGATGGTTGGAATGCCAGCTTGCTGACAGGCTTTGGTTGTCTGATAAATTGCGGTGATTTGCGGGACACCGACTCCTGATATCACACGGGTTGTGCAGATGGATCCTGGACCGATTCCCACCTTCACCGCATCCGCGCCAGCTTTCGCCAAATCTCGGCCACCTTCAAACGTTGCTACGTTCCCGGCGATTACCTCGATCGACCACTGTCGCTTCAACTGCTTGACCGTTTCAATCACGTTGGCCGAATGACCGTGCGCGCTGTCAACAACAAGTACGTCAACACCGCGCCCAATCAGCATTTCAGCCCGTTCGAAATCGAACACCCCGATCGCCGCACCCACCCGCAATCTTCCCAACTCGTCTTTGCACGCAGCCGGAAATCCTTTGGTCATGTCGATGTCTTTGATCGTGATCAAGCCCGTTAGTTTGTATTCATCGTCAACCAGCAAAAGTTTCTCCACCTTTTTATCCGTTAAAATTCGCTCAGCTTCCGCAAGCGTTACAGTCCCCTGCGCCGTAACCAAATTCTCTTTGGTCATCACGGAGGAAATCGGAAGGTCAGAGGACTCCAAAAATCGCAAATCGCGACGAGTGAGAATGCCAGCTAATCGCCCTGTGGATTCGACAATCGGAATGCCGGACACGTTTTGCTGACGCATCACCTCCTGAGCCTTCGCAATGCTATCGGTTGGCAACAAGGTAATGGGATCGATGATGATGCCATTCGCCGACCGCTTGACCTTGGTCACCTCTTCCGTCTGAGCTTCCACGGGCATGTTCTTGTGAATAATGCCCAACCCGCCCACCTTAGCTAAAGCGATGGCCATCTGGCTCTCAGTGACCGTATCCATCGGGGAAGACAAAAACGGAATCGGCAACCGAATTTTAGAAGTAAGCTGAGTGCTGACATCGACCTGCGACGGCAAAATCTCGCTGTAACGTGGCTCTAGAAGAACATCATCGAAAGTGATGCCGTGGTATGCGAGCTTATCGTCCATTAGGTGCGTTTCCTGGATCGGGTCATTAAGAGTTATCGAAAGATCTGGAAACCGTGAGATTATGGC
>CAITIF010000502.1 GCA_903892365.1 uncultured Pirellula sp.
GAGTGAAGGCGACCTGTCGTGAAACCCCAGCTGCCACAATAACGTTAATTCTCCAGCAATACGATTGTGACGCTGGCCAGTGGCAGGTGACAATCAAGTGGCAATCATGGCTTAGCCACCTATTGCGGAACTCCTCTAAAATCGTTTTCGAAACCAAAATGACGTTGCTTCTCAATCGGGAGGATGCCAAGTCTGCGTTGTCTGAAGGTGAAGAAAAATATATTTTTGTGGACCTGACAGACTCAAAGGAAAATGGCCTGTTTGATGTATCGAAGGCGCGTTTGAATGTTGGTGGTAAATCGCGCATTATTAAAGATGTCACAATGTTAATAAAGGAGCGCGAGGATGTATTAGGAGACTTTATCTTTATTAATGAGCCTGCTACACCAAGCGTTGGGGATGTACTGAACGCTGCTGCAAACGAATTCTTGAAGTGGATGAACAAGAAATAGCATGGATTTATTTGTGTATGTTCGTTGGCCTGGGCCAAATAGATGACGAAGACTGCCAATTCTATTGCGACAAAGTCTATGGGGGGCGTAGGATAGTTCGCCGTCAAGCACATGCTGCGTGCCCAAAAATGAGTGTACCTATTTGGCTAGTTTGGATCGGAGAACAGCTTGTTTGAAAAGCTTAATGCCGGAGAATCTACTCGCCTGAGCGCTTGGCTTAAGGCTGAATGTTACAGACTACTTTCGTCTTTGGATTTGCTAGTAGACACCTCCATGCGAGATCGGATCGAGTCGACACGGAGTCGATTGGAAGCTGACCGGCTACGGATTTTGGTTGTAGGCGAGTTTAATCGGGGCAAAAGCACTTTCGTAAACTCTTTGGTCGGTGTGCCACTGTTACCTACGAAGATGGTGCCGACGACAGCCGTGATAACAGTAGTAAATGGAGGGGCTCCTACTGCGTGCATCGTCCATTTCCGCGACGGAACTAGCAAATCGCTCCAATTGCCTGAGACAAAAATCAATCATTTTCTCGACGATTATCTGACAACCACAAACGCGGACGCTAATTTGATCAGGGAAGTTCGCATTCGATTTCCGGGGCGCCTCGAATCGCTAGATGCAGACATTGTCGACACACCTGGTGTGAATGACATCGACGCAATGCGGGAGGAGATTACGTTTCAGCACTTAAAACACGCAGACGCGGTCATCGTCGTTCTCGATGCTCAACAACCTGTCAGCGAATCGGAACGTACTTTTCTTACACAACACGTGAAACCGGCAGATATCGCAAAAATGCTGTTTGTGCTTAATCGGATCGATGAGAAACTTGCGAGTGCCGACCATTCAGGCATTGACCAGATCGAGCATTATGCCGAGACTCGCTTAAGCGACATGGCAGGAGTTAACAATCCAAAGGTATTTGGGTTGAGCGCGAGAAGCACTCTCAAAGCCCGAGTTCGGGGTGAACATGACCCCTACTCCGACCGCTATGTACGCTTCGAAGAGACGTTATTCGATCTTGCATCGAAGAATGCTGCCCAGCAGCGAATGCTTATACACATCGATCGAATCGCTACAATTTGTCAAGAACAAATAATAATGTTTGATGCGGAAGTATTTTCGCTTTCGCAGACTGCCGACAGCGCATCTCGCAAGTCAAACGAAGTCAAGCGCTCTCAGAGCCTGCTGAGTGACTTTCAAGAGCACTTGCCAACTTTGCTCTCGCACTTTCAACACACCCTCGCGAATCGGATTCGCAGCGCGGCTGAAGGAGAGGTTGAACTCTTGCGACGCGAATCATGCGAAGCTGCTGCGCGATGTGACGAAAGCGGAGACTTTCAGCCTTTTCGTTCGGAATTTTCGTGGCTGCTCCGCAGGTTCCTCGATCAAGTCGAAAAGGCTGCGTGGCAGAACAGCCGGGGGCTAAAGCAAGAACTCCTTGCGGAACATCAGGGCGTACTCCGTCTTGAAAGATTCGGTATCACGTCCCAACGCAGCCGAATCTCGCACGACCCATCTTCTTTGATAGTAGACGACACCCTGTATGAATCTCAGCAAGAGATGTCAACGAGTGGCTTCTCGTTAGCAGACGGATTGGGCAGCGGGGCGATGGCAATGATCCTCCACTGGCTATTTCCTGGAAGCGGTCTCATCCAAATGCTTGGCGGTCTCCTCGGTGGCTTGGTCACAAAAGGGGCGCGTGAGGGTTCCGGAAAGCAGCAGCAACGCAATGTCTCCAAGATGTCGGTTGCACGTTTTTTAAACGAGAATCTCGACCGAATGGAATCCAACGTGGAACGTCTCGCTAATGATTTGGCGAGTCAAGAATGTAACTACCTCACAGCGATGCTAAATGATCGCATCGTATTGCAACGAGATATTTGCGACACATCATTAAAGACTTTGGAGTCAGTTCAGTTGGTCGACTCCACCTCACGAAAAGAACGATCGGAAGCAATTAACGTGCGACTTACAAAGGCGCGTGAACTGTTGCAAGACTGCGCCAGGATGCGAAAGAGTGTTTCTTCAACGGTATAAGCACGGATGTTTATGCGGAGACTGAAAAGGCAATTACGATGGACTCCAATCCGCGCCAGAAAGTTGACAAAGTCCTCAACTCGTATGTTCAAAACGGAGGCTTGTCCCCCGGTGAATCTTTCGAGCATGCCGTGCAAGGACAGTATTGCGCTCCCGATGCGACATGGGCAAATCCTGACGATAGCCTACTGCTCGCCTTCTCAACGCAACGACTACTGATTCATCGTTTGAGTTGGATGACTGGATGGTGGAGCGGCCCCCGCTTGCTCGTTCCGCTGGACTGTTTGTTGGCCGTCACTCGCGTGGCTGACTCGGAAAACATTTTCCAAATCACTCTTGCCCATGATCAACACACAACTCTGCGTATCGAATTATCTGCTCCAGAAGAGGCAAGCATTCTGTTGAAACTTTGCGAAGTCAGAGCGGGACATATCAACACGGCTAGCAAGGAGCTGATTAAACAGGCACTTTCCGACCTGGCCTCTGCATCACTTGCTGATCAACTCACCAAATTAGAGGAGGCTGCTGAGCAAGAACAATTCTCGCCAGTCCCTCATGCATTTTGTGCTCAAGTAGCAGCCGCACTAGGGAATGTGCCTAAGTCAATCGACCACGCATTTGCCGCCCTCCCTGTGCTGACGATGTTTCCCCTGTCAGTTCTGCTCTCGTTGCCGCTAGATGCCGCAGCCTGCCTGTTCGTTCTCCACTCGTTTCAAGATTATCATAGCCCTCACGCACGGCACATTCGTCTGCTCTGTGAACTGCGACTACGACGTTTTGAGAATGCCGCGAAAGCACTTGCCGAACTCGCTGGGAACAATTGGAGTGATCCACTTGTGATTCGGCTCCGCAAGGTTCTTGGCGACTTGTTACGTGATGGAAGTGCTTCAGAAAATGAAACGACTGATGAGCCTACTGTACTACCGCCCTGGAATCCGAATTGCA
>CAITIF010000503.1 GCA_903892365.1 uncultured Pirellula sp.
AGCCCTGGTCAACGAGGTTGTCGAATCAGGCGAATCGTTCGAATCAGGCCTACAATCTGGCCTCCAAGCCATTCTGTGTTCGCCTCATTTTTTGTTCAAAGTCGAGGAACCTGAATTAAAAACGGAATCGAGTCCTTACCCGTTGCTGAGCGAATTCGAGCTAGCCACGCGAATGAGCTACTTTTTATGGAGCTCCATGCCTGACAAAGAGCTTCTTGTTTCAGCTCAGAAAAAACAACTACGTGAACCGGAGGTGCTCAAGCAACAGATCCGGCGAATGCTAGACCACCCAAGATCGAAAGCGATCGTTGAGAACTTTGCTGGCCAATGGCTGACCCTTCGTAAGCTGGATCAATTTTCTCCAAACCCAAATGCGTTTCCAACCTGGAATGACGAGATTCGCGATCTAGCCCGACGTGAAACGTACCTCTTTTTCGCAAGCGTCATGCGAGAAGATGTTAGCTTGCTGCGAATTCTGGACGCCGATTACACCTTTGTTAATGACAAACTAGCCAAGTTTTACGGAATCCCTGAAGTGACCGGTCCCGAATTTCGAAAGGTGTCTACCAAGGGGCACAAGCGAATGGGAATTTTGACTCACGCATCCATTTTGGCCGTCACTAGCAATCCGACTCGCACCAGCCCCGTTAAGCGTGGAAAATGGGTACTCGATAACATTTTGGGCACTCCACCTCCACCCGCTCCGGCGGGTGTGCCTGAGCTAGACAAGGCCGAACTGACAGGGACGCTCCGCGAACGAATCGAGCAGCATCGGGCCGACCCGGCATGTGCATCCTGTCATAAACTGATGGATCCCATCGGACTGTCTCTGGAAAACTACGACGCGGTGGGACGTTGGCGAACCACTGATTATGGGGCTCCCGTCGATCCGAAAGGAGTCTTGCCCAACGGTGACAGCGTCAATGGACCAGGTGATTTGATCAAAAACATACGAGATAAAAACACCGATAAATTTATACGTTGCGTCTCCGAAAAAATGATGACCTATGCTTTAGGTCGAGGTCTAGAATACTACGATCGCTGCGCCCTAGATAAAATTCAAACCAAGCTTGTTAGCGATGACTATCAGTTCTCCACATTGATCTTTGAGATTATTTCCTCCGATCCATTTCAACGCAAAGGCGTACGTGACGAACCATGATCAATCGAAAACCGATTTTACGAAGAACCATGCTTCGCGGACTGGGTACTGCGGTCAGCTTGCCATTGCTGGAGGCGATGTTACCAACGAGTCGCGCGGCTGCCACGGTAGCACAAACACCACCGCTTCGTATGATGTTTTTCATGGTTCCAAATGGAGCCCATATGCCAGCCTGGACCCCATCAACTCAAGGGCCCGGCTTTGCACTGCCTGCCACGCTGGAGCCACTGCAAAAGCATCGCGAATATGTGTCGGTGTTCTCGGGTTTAACTTTAGATGGGGCTCGCGATCACGGCGACGGAGCAGGCGACCATGCTCGATCGGGCGCGTCGTTCCTGACAGGCGCTCACCCTCGAAAGACCGATGGGGCCGATATCAAAAGCAGTGTCTCGGTGGACCAAGTGGCCGCTCAAGCTGTTGGGTCAAAATCCCGCTTCGCTTCGCTAGAGCTAGGAATCGATGGTTCAGCACAGGCTGGAAATTGCGACAGTGGCTACTCCTGCGCCTACTCGAGCAACCTTGCTTGGCGAAATGAAAGCAGCCCACTTGCGAAAGAGAACGATCCCTCAGCGGTTTTCGATCGCTTGTTTGGCAACGGGGACTCCGTTAGCGAAGGAAAAAATCGGGCCGCTCGCATGGAACGACGTAAAAGCGTCCTCGACTTCGTGCTCGATGATGCGAAGGCGCTTCAATCGCGGCTTGGTACCGCTGACAAACGGAAGCTTGACGAATACTTGTATGCCGTTCGAGATGTCGAGAACCGCATGACGCATTCCGATAAACTGAAAGTGGGCGAAGACGGAGTGCCAAACATCGCACGCCCAGCCGGGATCCCTCGCGATTGGAGCGAACATTGCAAACTGATGATGGACATGACGGCATTAGCGATCCGCAGCGACGCGACGCGGATTTTGACTTTCATGTTCGGAAATGAAGGGGACAACAAAGGCTACCCTCAAATCGGAGTCCCCGAAGGGCATCACGAACTATCTCATCATGGCAAGAGCGAAGAGAAACAAGCCAAAGTCCAGAAGATCAATCACTTCCACATGCAGCACTTTGCCTATTTGTTAGATCATTTCGCCGGAGTGGAAGAAGCCGGCAGTCAACTTTTAGACAACTGCTTGATTCTTTACGGCAGTGGAATCTCCGACGGGGACCGACACAACCATGATGATCTGCCCATCATGATGGTTGGAAAAGGTGGTGGTCGGATCAAGAAACCATCTCACTTGCAATACCCCAAAGATACGCCGTTGTGCAACTTGTATCTCTGGATGCTGAATCAAGTGGGTGTCAAAGCGGATAGCTTCGGCGACAGTACTGGGGTTTTGAAGGTGTAGGAGATGAGCGGTAAGGCTTAAGGTGTAAGGTGTAAGTGCAGGGGCACGCGGTTCGACTTACGCGATGCGTGTTGCAATCATTTGGTAGGCTAACGTATGCCTTAGGGGACGACGTTGGGTACGTTAGGCATGTTGGGTACCTCAGGCACGTGAAAGAATGGAGCTTGATGGTAGTACTCGTCTTGGATAGCGGGTAATACGTTGTTGGGACCGACCCCAAACATGCCTACACCCTGCCCAAACTGGCCCTGCCCAAACTGGCCCTGCCCAAACTGGCCCTGCCCAAACTGGCCCTGCCCAAATGGATCGGAATGATTCATGCCGGGATGATTCATGCCCAGTTGATTCGGGTTGGGCTGATGTGGGTTTTGGCCCGGATTGCCTGGCCCAATTTGGCCAGGTCCTCCTGGGCCTCCGTTCCCGTTCCATGGTCTGATCGGTCCTGCTTGCCATGGGAAAACGCCACCAACCACCTGAGGTAATTGTGGGCCCCATTGCGAGTAGGGAACGCTGAAGGGACGGTTGGGATAACGCCATTCGCCATATGGTCGCACGGGTTGCCCCCATTGTTCCGTAACGTGATAGTGATCGGCTCCGAAGCCGGCTTGGAGAGAACTGCGTGTGTGCCGAAAACCACTCCGTACATAATCCGACCGTTCTGCCGTTTCTGGCGCAACGGGCGCAACAAATTGATCAACCCGTTGCCCGCTATCGTCGTGCGAAAAAGTGGATGGCAGCGTAGTCCAGTCCACCGACACAGGTTTGGCGGCTGGCTTGACCCGCTTGATGGGCCGAACGTCGCTTTGGCAATTCGGCTGCGCAGCGACCTTCTCTTGAGCATTTGCGGAACAAGGAATCATCCATGACGTCAGAAGCAGCAAGGCCATCCGTGTGCGAATGATGATAGTTGTGTTCATAGGTTCCAGACTAATTCGACGCAAATCGAATCCAAGAACCTAGGCAACTATTCTCCTTCGACGGTTGGCTCGCAGGACAAGTATTACGAATGTAACGCTTATGCCACTCCTGGAAACAGTTCGTTCATCCGCTCGGGCGACATTTTGCCCGCGTATTCGGAGATTTCGAACGCTTCCACAAGCTTCGGGACCGGGCCCGGACGGTTGTTCCAAAAACGAGCAATTCGGCCAACCGTCTTTTCTTGAAACCACTTTTCTAGCCATGCACGACGATCTTCGCCTTTGGGGGGGACCGAGTCGGAAATGCGATCGATCCAAGGCATCCACTCGTAAAACTGCGATTCATGACATTCCAGCATATCCATGACGGTTTCCCAATGTTCGGATACATTCATGGCCACGTCCGCGCGAAACGGACAAGGTCGGGTGAACAGATCTACCATGTAGGCCACGATGGGCTCCCTGCGTGGCGGTTCCAAATGAGGCACAATTTTCGGGACAAGCACCATGTACGATGCGTCTTGAACCGCCTGACCAACAGCCCGATGGTCGGGATGGTAGTCAAAGGGGCGATGTGTTAGTACCAGATCTGGCCCGAATTTGCGAATCTCTTCAATGATCGCCAGTCGCAATTCGATGGTTGGAAGAAGATAGCCATCGGGAAAGTCCCAAGTCACGTAGTCTGACTTTAGAATTTGACCCGCTTTTCTAGCCTCTTCCCGGCGACGTGGGATCAATTCTTCGGATGGCACTAGATGATGGCCGGATTGACCATTCGTCACGCTCACTAAACGCAGGGTCGAGCCAACGGAGGCATGCCGAGCCAAAAAACCGCCAGCAAAAAACTCAGCATCGTCGGGATGCGCGCCAAGTACCAATACACGTGCCATTTCCTACATAACTTTCTTGAAATCGAGTCTTCTCTTGTGGACCAAGTTGTTTGCAATACCGTGCAAGTCCATTCGGGAACCGCGGGCGAAGGCAAGTTCGAATGGCTTGCAAGGCATGAGTTACGAAGCGGTTTCGTAGAGTACAATCACCAGTACGTCCGACGAGCTGAATGAACCTTGCAGACCATGTTTGCCAGCCTGTGGCGCAATGTTACCATGGATGGCAATGACGTTGGCTTTGGTTTCGACAATCCATCGATTGATCTGAGATTCCAAATCACCTAGTTCGTTGTCGACCGTTTTGAATATTTTGACCTGATGCATGATGCGCCTCCAGCCCTCAGAAAGACCTAAATCGTAAGATGAATTACGTACCAAAAACATGGATACGTCTCAATCCAAAGGACAATTGTATCGTAGCGCTTCAGGATTGGACGAGGGGGCAAAAACTTGACACCGAAAGCGGATCCGTTGTTTTGTCCGCCAACGTGTCAGCCGGCCATAAAATTGCTACCGACACCATCCCAATCCATCAGGAAGTGAATAAGTACGGTTGGCCTATCGGTATTGCGACTCAATTGATTCAGCCAGGGGACCATATTCACAGCCATAACCTGCGCTGTGAACACAAGATGGACTTTGAAGGCCTTGCCACGGAAACACCAAACGCTCCCCCCAAAATTCATGGTAAGACATTCGAAGGCTTTGTGCGAGAAAACGGCTCTGTCGGAACTCGTAATTACATCGCAGTCATCTCCACGGTGAATTGTTCGGCAGCTGTATCGCGGTACGTAGCAAATCACTTCACGGCCGACGTGCTGAAAGCCTTCCCGAACGTGGACGGCGTGGTCGCTTTTAAGCACGACAGCGGATGCGGTATGGCTTACGAAGGGATTAAGCATCAAACCTTGAGCAAGGTTCTCGGAGGAATCGCAAGGCACCCCAACATTGCAGCCTATGTCTTGATCGGTCTGGGGTGCGAACAAAACACACTTGGGCACTTGATGAAGTCCCAAAAGCTAATTCCTCTTCGATTGAACGGAACGAACGTTGCATCGAGCAATTCCACTCCTAGTTCCATGAATGTTCCTGTTCTATCCATTCAAGATCTGGGTGGCACCCAAGCAACTGTCAAGAAAGGCGTTGAATTGGTTCGTTCGCTTTTGCCTGTGGTGGATGCGATGCAACGAACAACCGTGTCCGCTGACAATTTGATCTTAGCAACGAAATGCGGTGGCTCCGACGGATACTCAGGCATCACAGCCAACCCAGCCCTAGGTGTCGCAGCAGATCGCGTGGTCGCATGCGGTGGAACAGCCATTCTTTCAGAAACGACCGAGCTGTACGGCGCCGAACAACTGTTTACCCGTCGAGCGCAATCACCCGAAGTCGCTCGCGCGCTTCTTGCACGGCTTGAATGGTGGAAAGAATATGTCGGTAAGTACAACGAGGAAATCGACAACAATCCTTCGATCGGTAACAAAGCGGGAGGCTTAACTACTATCGTTGAGAAATCGTTGGGCGCCGCCAGTAAAGGTGGGTCGACCGCTTTGCAAGGAGTCTATCAGTACGCTGAACAAGTCAAAACGAAAGGGCTGGTGATTATGGACGCGCCCGGCTTTGATCCTGCCTGCGTCACCGGCATGGTCGCCGGAGGTGCGAACGTCGTCGTTTTTACCACGGGCCGTGGAAGCTGTTTCGGATGCAAACCCGTTCCTAGTATCAAGGTCGCCACGAACACTGCACTCTACGATCGCATGACCGAAGACATGGATCTCAACATGGGAACCGTCCTGGGGGAAGAGACGATAGAGCAGGCTGGCGATCGGATGTTTGATGCTATCCTCGAGACCGCCAGTGGCAAAAAGACAAAAAGCGAATTGCTCGGATACGGCGATGATGAATTCGTCCCCTGGGCAATTGGCCCAACCTTGTAGACCTGCCCTTACCCTGCCGCGAACAATTCTATCGCTATCAAGGGCTGTTCCGGATTATCCATGCTTCGCGGCGAGGGCCTTTGTTGTTGCAAATTTTGGCTGTCTGTCGTACTCGTACTCAATGAAATGGTACTCGTACTCGTAACACGCGGTCGAGTACGAGTACCGCAAGTGCTGAGTGCGAGCACAAGTACGAAAAACTAAGTTTCCCAAGAGTACGGTGGTTGGTATTCCGATTTAACGCAACAGCAAACGAGCGCCCGCGGCCCAGCCGCCCATTTGGGGCAGCACTTACGCCCCGTTGAAGAATCGAAACCAGGAAACTCGCAAAATGGCCAAGATTCATCAATCTTCATCGAACTAGGTCCAATGTCCTCTTGCTTCTAGTCGCTGTCTCCCACGTCATCCGAAAGACTTGCAAAATGAAAAAGAGCCTTGGAATGTTCGCTTTGACTGTATGCACGATGGTTCTCGGACAAGCCAGCCTTGCATTCGACGATGGAACCAAGGATGCAAAAGCGGACCCCAATGCGACCCGGTTTGATCTGGTCGTTCGCGAAGACTATTTTGCTGGCTTTAATGGTGACTCCCAAGCCTTGGAGCGCGGGATGAAGGCCAGCGAAAGCGTTCTCAAAGGTAACCCGAAGCATGCCGAGGCGATGGTCTGGCTGGGTGGAGGGCAGGTCTTTCTCAGCGGACAAAATTTATCCCAAGGGAATGTAGTGGAAGGAATGAAGCTGTGGCAAACCGGGCTCGCAAACATGGATAAAGCCTCCGAGCTCGAACCCGACAACATCGGTGTCCTAATTCCAAGAGCGGCCATATTAATGCCCGCTTCGCGCAATCTCCCAAAACCGATTCGTGAGCAAGTTCTGAACGGGGTGCTTGCTAACTTCTTAAGGGTCTATGAACAACAGAAAAATGAACTCGACAAGATCGGTGAACATCCGCTGGGAGAGCTTCGAATGGGATTGGCGGATGTCTACCGTTCGCTCGGCAAGGCAGACGAATCAAAGACTCAGCTGGAGGCAATCCTTCAAGAGCTACCCGACTCCGAGTATTCGACCGAAGCCAAAAAGTGGCTTGAAGCAAAGCCGACTGCCAAGCTGGCTCATAACTGCATCGGTTGCCATTCCAAGTAACGGGTTTCGATCGGCTCGGTTCGATACCGAAATATTCGATTCCTAGCCGATCGAATATCGCTCATTGAAAACGGCCAAGAATGCGATCTGTTATTGCTGGGAACAAACGGCCTGCCCATACCAGAGCCTTGCCGCCAACGCTCAAGATCATTTCTCGCTTCGACCGAACCAAGACGGAGATGGCCTGTTTGGCAACCTGTTCTGGTGACATGCTTCCAAGCGATTGACTCCGTTGATTCGAATCGGTTTCCACCAACGAGTCGAAGAACTCACTGCGAGTGGTGCTGGGACTGAGCATCAGCACCTCGATCTTTTTGCTTGCCAGCTCCACTCGTAACGATTCCGACCATCCACGCATCGCAAACTTGGACGCGCAATACTCGCTTTTGTTCGGCACCGCGCGATGCGAAAGCACAGATCCAATATTCAGAATTGCAGGACGATTTCCCGTCTCCAGTAGCGGAAGGCACAATCGTGTCAGCTCCACGGGGGCAAAGAAATCAATTTCCATGACGGTTCGCAATCGTTCGCTGGTCGCTTCGCAAAACGGGCCAATTGCGCCGGCCCCCGCATTGTTGATCAAGACATCCAATCCACCCAATTTCAGCTTGGCTTCAGCCACCAAAGCTTCGCGATGTTGCTGCTGAGTCAAATCCCCGGACAAAATATGCAGATCGTACCCCAGTTGTTTGCACTGCTCTTGAAGCTCTGAAAGCCGCTCGATACGCCGAGCTGTTGCTAAGACTCGAGCACCTCGTTTGCACAATTGCAACGTTATCTCGCGCCCAATCCCACTGGAGGCTCCAGTCACTAAGACTCGGGTTGCTTGGAGAGTACGTCTAGCCATTTGAAAATACTTTTATCTACAATCGACCCTAGGCAGCAATCTCTACTGAGGTGCGGGCAAATCTCGAACGCGAAATCGCATCAATCCGACAACATAAAAACTGCATCCAAGAAGAACCAACATCGCAACATAGCCTAGAGGCCCCACACGATCGGCAAACCAAGGTGTTGTGCTTGTCGCCACAGCATTGGCAGCCTTGCTGGCAGGAACGGTCCACGCCCATGCGCTGGACGGGTCGCGATGCACTGTTTGAACGATCCAATCCGGTTGGTAAGCCGCTAAGAAACTGAAGGGCTTCAAGAATCCAAGCTTGGGGGTCGATTTGGCGAGGATGAAAAGCAACAACTGTAGAACATAGATTCCGATGGTCACCCCGATGGTTCGCCAACGATATTGATCGATCGCACTGACCATCGAACTCAGCCCCAGCATCAAAAATCCAAGCCCAAACAGATTCATGGTGGGGACCACGTAGATGCGGGCGGAAACCAATTCCGAAAGCGGGACCAAGTTGGGGGCCGATGCAGCTACCGGATTTTCAATCTCCCAATTCAAGATCGGGATCTTGAAACCAATCGAACTAGAGACAGGGGTGGAGTTGGTGTGGATCCCAAGATAGATCCCAGCGAACACCAGCAAACAAAGCAACATCAATCCCGTGATCGTCACCAACGCGTGCGCCCCGAAGACCTGTGCCCGGCTGATTGGCTGCGCTAGCATCATTTCCATGGTGCCGCGTCCCAGTTCGCCACTTACGACATCGGACCCTCGTGAAATGCTCCAAACAAGGATACACAAGATCAGTACAGGCTCATCGAACGTGAAGCCGATGATGCCGTGATAGGTTAGAAACTGCTCCAACGGTACCGGCGAAAATTTCTCGAACGCTCTAAATTGCTTTAACAATGGCGCAAAGCCGCTCAGTTCAAACTGACTGACAGTCCAGATACGAACCCAAGGGAAGAAAAAAAGCACCAGTGCGCAAGCAGACCACAGCAAGATGGCTTCGTTAACACATTTGGCAATCAGTAGTCGAAACATTCAGATCCAACGCGATCAAGGCAATAAGAGCAGAGCGACATTGACATAGATGCAGATTCCAAGGATGTCGCTCAACCCCGCCACAAACGGGTTGCTCATCATTGCCGGATCCAAGCCTAGACGCTCAAACAAAAGTGGCAACATGCTACCCGTGCAGGTTCCACAAACGACAACACATAGTACCGTGATGGGAATCACCAGCGCTTCGTACCATGAAGGGGCTAGCAACAGCGCGCAACCAAATCCGATCATCCCCATAAAGCTGCCAAGCACTAGCCCCATAATGCATTCACGCCGAAGAACAACCAGCCAATCACGCCCCCGAACATCTTTCGTTGTCAACGCGGTAATCACGAGCGTCGAGGATTGGCTTCCCGAATTTCCGCCGCTGCTGATAATCAATGGAATGAACAAGACGAGCCATTTATAGCGTTCCAGTTCCGCGTTGTAGCTCTTCAAAAGTACCGCGGTTAACAACGCAGCAAAAAACAGAATGGTAAGCCAAATCCCCCGCTTCCATGACAGCGTGGTAAGCGGAGTTCGCATGTAGGAATCACGCAAAGGTTCCACCGCAGCGATACGCTGAACGTCTTCGGTGGCTTCGTCGCGGACCACGTCGATGACGTCATCGTGGGTGATGATGCCCATCATGTGCCGCTGGTCATCCACCACGGGAATCGCCAACAAATTATAGAACGCTACTTTTTGCGCTACCTGCTCTTGGTCGTCTTGCACGTTGGCGGTGACAAGATCCTTTTTCATCATGTCAACCAGACGGGTCTCAGGACGTCCGATCGCAGAAACCAGCGCCCGAGTGCTAACAACGCCTTGCAAGTGATTGGTGTCGTCGGTGACATAGATGTAATAGATGGTTTCGAGCCGTTCTGCTTGTCGGCTCAATTGATCTAATGCCTGTCGCAGCGTTAACGTTTCGGATAAGCAAGCAGCCTCTGTTGTCATCAGAGCGCCCGCCGTTCCTTCCGCGAATGTTTGCAGCCGTCGAATATCACGCCGGTCCGTCGCGGGAACCAGTGCTAAAATTTGGTCGACGCGTTCGGTACTCACCTCGTGAAGCAGATCCACCGCATCATCGGCAGGCAAGTGCGTTACCAGGGACGCGACTTGCTTTTCATTTTGGTTCGCCAACAACTCGACTTGGCGATCCCAATCAAAATACTGAAAAATCTCTGCTTGCAGGCCGTAGTCGGCGTGTTGAAGCACTTCCCAAGTCTCAGAATTCTCGAGGCCTTCCATAAACTCGGCAGTGCGAGCGGGGTGCAAGGCAACACAGAATTCGCGCAGTTCCTCCGATTGCTTTTCAGCAAGCATTTCTCGAAGTTCGGGTAGGAACAGCGTATTGATCATGAATGCTATTGGGTAGCCAGCGGTAGATTGAAGTCACCTGTCATATCGCGCCATACAGCATGAATATGATTGGCAATGTTACCTTGTGGATCGGTTTGAAAGTTACACAATTCGGTAATGAACGTTGGGCCTTCGATTCGGAAGTAATGTTGCCCCGCTTTGTCTTTTGCCCCGGCCCAACCGAAGTAAATTTGATCGAGCCCTGCCGCTTTGATCAAGGCATTTCGTTGCTGAATGACTTCTTCTGTCATGTTTGCATTGAAGCTATCCAGGATCGCTTGAAGCATTGTTTTTTGCGGTGCGCTAAGCTCTTTGGCTTGGATTCCCACTTTAGGCTTTGATTGTGGCTGTGGCTCGCCCGCCCATTGAATATCGTCGGGGCATTCTTGTGCATAAACCGCTTTTTGCAGTTGAG
>CAITIF010000504.1 GCA_903892365.1 uncultured Pirellula sp.
ACCATGAACGAATGGCAAGATTGACCTTTTCTTCCGTGTACCCTCACTATGTCGCCAAGGTTGAAAAGAAAGGGCGAACCAAGGAGGAGCTACATCTGGTCATCTTTTGGCTTACAGGTTTTGATGAAACGAGACTGCAGAAGTGCATCCAAGACAAGATTACCTTTGAGCAGTTCTTTGGCCAAGCCAAACTCAATCCGAAGGCATCCTTGATCAAAGGTATGATTTGTGGCTATCGGATTGAAGAGATTGAGAATCCGTTAACGCAACGTGTTAGATACATGGACAAGCTTGTGGACGAATTAGCCAAAGGGCGTAAGATGGAAAAAATCCTACGTACGGAATAGCGTTTTTTCACATAACCTTTTTTCACATAACCTTTTTTCGTATATTGCACTCCTGATCCGCATGAGCAAAGCGTACAACCGGTGCAGCTTGAATCAGAGCGTAAGTCTCAAGAATCGAGCCGTAGTCGGTCGAAGACACAAGCTGAGCTATCATTTCTAGCTGTCTTAGCAACCATCTCTGTCTCGTTTTGTGATTCAAGAATTATGGACATCGATCGCAACCGATATTTCATGTTTGGTGTAATTCTGTTTCTGCTTGGATTGCAATTCCGGCTCGTAGATTCTTTCGTGCTGAACGAGAGCAGTACGAAGGCGCTTCACAAGTTCTCGCAGCGAGCGAGTATAGCAAGCAACGACGCCGCATCGAATGTCTATATGCAGGTCGCTTCTCCAAAGAAAAGCTTGCGGCCGCCCAATTGGGTTGGGTTTATCCTGTTGACGGTTGGTGGAGTTATGTCGTTGCACGCAATGGTTCTTCCCAAAAAAGGTCCTTGAAGTAAGCCGAGGAAATAGGCCACTTTTTGAGTTCGTTTTTCGATTCTCTTTCGATCTAAAATGCCGAGGCTTTTTCGGCATGGCTTGCTCCGGGTGGGAGTGCATAAAAAGAATAAACGCTTCAATCGCTACGCTTTTACCGTAAACCGATTGTTCGCGAACTCTGGCAAGAAGTTACCGGCGTTTTAGCGTGGTACGGTTCGGACACATGATGAAGTGCACGCGATGCACCTTACCAAGCCAAATCCTGCGGAAACCAGAGCTGAAACATGAGCATTGCCGTACTCGATCCCGTCGAAACCACGTTGGAACCATCGAGTCGAATTGAGACACATGCGGGAGCCTCCTTTTTTTGTCATCGCCTGAAGATGCTTGCTGGTGGTGATCTGGTTGCGCCGAGAATTCTCGTTGCTGGATGTGGTGCGGGGCACGAAGCAGTCGCCATCCAACAATCGTTAGGGGGGCAGGTTGACGCCGTCGATGTGGAGAATTTTGTCTCTGAGAAGCTGCAAAAGCATCCCAGCGTTCACTTTCAGATCGGTAGCGTTTGCGAACTTCCCTTCGAGAGCAATACCTTCGACGCAATTTTCTATCATCACGTGATCGAGCATGTTGAACGCCCACAAGCAAGTTTGACCGATCTAGCCCGTGTGTTGAAACCGGAGGGTTGGCTGTTCGTTGGCACGCCAAACCGGCATCGACTGGCCAGTTCCGTTGGAGCCCATCAGCAATCGGAATGGGACGCAACTTTCTCCAACAAATTAGCAGACAATCTCCGCGATTGGAAGGATCGACTGACTGGCCGTTTTCGGAACGAGCTTGGGGCTCATGCCGGCTTTAGCCAATCGGAACTGGATGCGATGCTTGCGAAAGAATTTGATCGAAGAATTTGGTTGACCGCGGATTATCTAAAATACAAGTATTCCGATGGGCGAATGGCAAACCTCGTCTCCGTGGCTACTCATCCTGCACTCCTTTGGTTTGCAGCCCCGTCGATCTATGCTTTCTGTACGCGACTGAAATAACCCAGTTTCGTAATGGGAACCATGGTGGTTTGTCGATCCCGGAACGAAACGCGGTATATTCCTTTGGCTAATTGCTTATCGCTTTGGTTGAACGAAGGCTGTCTTCTTTTGATACAGTCTGCCGCGCATTTGCAGTTCCGCCCGAAGGTTTGGGTCGGTTGCTGAACGCAAAGCGGCCGCAATAGAGTTCTGTGCTGCTTCGAAGTCGCCCGACGTTGCTTGAGCCGCAGCAAGTACGTCTAACACTTGAGCGTTTGGGCTAGATGATGCCAATTGCACTGCACGCTTTGCGGTTTTTAAAGCCGCGTTACCATTTCGATAGAAATCGTCGGGGCAGGTGGCCATCATCCATGCGGCATTTTGAAGAGTTCTGACATTCGCATTGTCGAGCTGCAAAGCTTGTTGATAAGCCTTGGAAGCTTCTTTCCATTTTCCCAACGCTTGACAGGTGTCGGCATATTCCGTCGCGGCATCCACGGACTGAGGCGCCAGGGTCATGGCTTTCTCGTAATCAGCAAGCGCTTCGTCGGCTTTCCCCATCGCGTAAAGCGTATGAGCTCGTGCGCTGTAGGCAGACGAATCATCCGAAGACAATTGGACGACTCGATTGTAATCGCCTAATGCAGTTTCGAGCTGATTGGCCCGAAAGTAGAGTTCACCGCGATTGAAGTAGGCATTCGGGAAATTGGCATTCAGTCGAATGGTTTCCGAGAAGCTGGCGATCGCCTCTTCGGTTTTGCCCTGAATAGCGTGAATAATTCCGAGATTGTGGTGAGCTCGCCAACGCGTTGCATCTAGCTGAATGGCGGTTTCGAAGTCTTTACGAGCCATCGCATCCAGCTTGGCGGCTTCGTCTAAATTCTGCTCTCGAACCATGATCGCCGCCTGATCACTGCGAGCTTCACCGCGGCGATTCATGCCCCAGCTCATCAGAGTTTTCGCGTACAGCCGATCTTCCTGAGGCCGCGTTGAATCCCCCAGCACCGTCCGGCAAAACTCGATAATCGTCGAATAGTCCTGGACAGTCTTGGCCGACTCGGTTTTTCCGTAGATCATTTCCAAGTCCGGTGCCACAACGGACTTCTCAGAGGCTTCTTCTAGGGGCAAAGGTTCCTGAGCTACGACAAACTGAGCCAGCATACCCGCCAAAATGCATCCAAAAGCCCAACGATATTTGCTACGAAAGTGATTGTTCTGAGGTTGTGCCACTGACATTATGCCATTTCCATCCCATTTGTTGCGAAGTCTATCCCGACCGGATCATAATTGTCTCTACTTGCATTTCGTATCGCAATAGAGATATGAGGCTGGTTTCTGTGGGTATTTGTGGTTTAATCACAGAAAATCGTCGGATGAATCTTCTTTACCTGGAATTCGAATGAACGTTAGCGACACCCTTGTTAGGGCATTACACCAAACTTTATTGCAGATTGCCGAGATAAAGTCCCAAATCGAGCGTGGCCCTCGACAAATCAAGGCTGCTCAAATCCAAGTCGATTCCGCAAAAGATGCATTGCAAAAATGTCGCGACACCATCAAACAAAAAAGAATGGATGCCGACCGAAAGCAGTTGCAGCTTCGAGAACGCGAAGCAAAAATCCATGACTGGGAAGGAAAGATGAATTCCGCAACCAACAATCGTGAATTTCAAGCGATCAAGGAACAGATTGCGGCGGACACTCAAGCCAATAATGTTCTTTCGGACGAGATTCTGGAGATTTTGGAGGAAAATGACAGCCTCCAGATTTCCTTGCAGGACTACGAAGAAAAATTAAAGCTGATCGAGGTGGACAAAGTCAAAATAGACAGCACCGTGGCTAAGCGAATCGCAACTTTGAAAGAGGAGCTGATTCGGGTCGAAGGAAATCTTGCAGGCACCGAAAAAGAGCTTTCGTCTGACTTCATGGCCGACTACAAAAGGCTGGTTTCAAGCCGTGGCGAGGATGCCATGGCTCCGTTGGACGATGCGTCGTGTGGTGGCTGCAACACGGGATTAACCCCACGAATCTTAGACAAGCTTCGAATGGGACAACCGACCCTTTGCCCCAGTTGCGGTCGATTGATTTATCGCCCTGAATAGCCCCGAATCACGACTTCAGATACCTACTTCAGCGTCCATTGCGTATAAGCGTTTCGATTGCCAAATTGCCGCGACCATTGCGGCGCTGGTTGCGACCCAAACCAACCGTACGCGTAGGCATCGGTCGGTCTTGATTGCAGCTGAACAGCGGGACCAACATGCTTGTTCGGCTTGCGATGTAAAGGATGGCTTTTGGGTGGTGCTGGGAGAACGTGGTATGTTGCAGGCGCTTTATATCCCCACATGGCATCCATGCTCGCCCCGTGCATTTGCCCATCTTGCGCTACGAGATTTCTGTCCAACGGAATTGCGATCAGAAAGATAACAAGTATCGCCCAGTTTGTTTTTTGAGTTAGCATAACTTGCCCGCTGGTTTAGTTCGACGGTTGGTTTAGTTCATTTGGCACGGTGGAGACGCAGTGGGCAAAAACGCTTCGCCCGACGCCATGCCGGCAGTCCCACTTGCAGTGGTCCTTCGGCTAACGTTGGACGTTGTTTCGGTGAACGCACCTGTTGGCAAAACCGCAGATGTGCTGTTACTGCGCTTGGGTGTTGACGAGTTGGGTTGATAAAAGGTGCTTTTGCAATGTGCCAACGCTTTTAATTCCCGCCCACAATCGAACAAGGACTCGGAAACCCCAACAAACAAGTAGCCATACTTAGGCATTAATGGCAACATACGCCGAAACAAATCGATCTTGACCCGTTTCTCGAAATAAATCGCGACGTGTCTACAAAAAATGACATCGAACTGTTCTCGAAATGCAAAAGGGGCCAGCAGGTTCAATTGCTGGAATCGAATAAGTCGGTGAACTGAGTCAACGACTTGATAGCCCTCTTTCAACGCCGCAAAGTATTTTTTGATGTAGTGGGGTGGCAATCCGCGTTCTACCTCCATTTTGGTATAGCAACCGGAGCGACCGCGCGCTAAAGCATTCTTTGAAATATCGGTCGCCAGAATACGAATGTCCCAAAGGTGAAGATCAGGAATCATTTCGTGTAAAACGATACCGATCGAGCAGGCTTCTTGTCCAGTGCTGGCTGCGGCGGACCAAATTCTAAGAGTTCGCTTCCCTTCCTTCATTTTCTCATCGATCAATTCGGGCAGCGCTTTAAACTGCAATGCCTCGAAGGGGCTGTTATCGCGAAAGAAGAATGTTTCGCGAGTCGTCATGGCTTCTACCAATGACTTGCGAATCACTTCTCCTGAAGGTGACTTGGCTTTTGCGATCAAATCAAACGCGGTCGGCACCCCATACTGCTTTACGAGCGGTCCTAGGCGAGCTTCGATGAGATAGGCTTTGCTTTCGTCAAGTGAGATACCACAAAGTTGTTCAATGTAGTCGAAAATGACTTCGAACTGATTGGTCGTCGGTGACGGATTCATATTACTTCTTGATTAATTGTGTTATTCGAGCAGCAATCATGTCGAGAGCTAGGATCTCGTGCGCTAATCCATTGTCTGCTATTTGTCGGGGCATGCCATAAACAACACAACTAGCTTCGTCCTGGGCGATGATACGCGCCCCTGC
>CAITIF010000505.1 GCA_903892365.1 uncultured Pirellula sp.
AACATCCCCAGACGCAGGACGCCCGATTCAGATCATATTCAGCTTGCACCAGAGCTTCACCAAATCCGCCAAGGTGTTCACCCCAAGCTTCGCCATGGCCTTTGCCCGCCTCAGTTCGACCGTTCTCATGGCCAAGCCTAGCGACTTCGCGATCGATTTGTTCAGTTGACCTGCAATCACTTGCTCGATCACATCCATTTCGCCAGGCGAAAGTTTCGAAAACGGATTAGATGCCACGGCGACTTCGGAATCAACCGAGGGTAACACGGCAATCCTTCGCGACACCCCAATCACCCCAATCGGTTCATCATCGGCCATGATCAATTTGCGTCGAACTTCAAGCCTTGCTTTTCCCCCCTCATCATCCCATATCTCACAATAAATTTTGTGCACCTGATTGGGGTCCATCTCCAAATCGATCGTGTTCCGATAGACTTCATTCCAAGGATGGTCGGTGAACATGGGCACAAAACTTTTTCGCTGCCAGTTCCGAAAATCCAAGCGGCAAACATGCCAGGATGATTCGCTCATGTAGGTAAGCCTGCGCTCAAGGTCATGAGTATAGACGATCAAGTCCGAAGTCTGACATTCGAACAACAAAGGCATCAGCGAGTATGGACGGAACAAAACTTGTTCCAATTCGCTTTCTTGCTTGCTTGAAAAATGGAGCGGGTCCATGCAGACTTTCCTTGCACGATATAGAAACTATCGACACTTGGTCAGCAGCGGGGCAAGCTGGTCACCTTAGGTTTAAAGCATTCTCGTCCGAATTTCAACGGCAGGTCGATAGCAAAGACTGAAACCAGCAAAATTCCTTGGCGATTCCCCGCTGCAGGGACTCCTGGCGTAGTTCTGCAGGGAGGACTCCCCAGGCGTAAGTTTCGATCTCAAAGTGCCCACTAAAGTTGGGTGACTCCAATCCCTGTTTCGATAACAAATCGACGCATCGAAGGATCTCTCCCCTAGTCGACGACAGCGACTCAAAACGATCCAAGTAAATCGGTACGTGAAAATGCACTCGCCATTTCCCCTGAAGACTCTCCAAAGCGGCAATTCCGCCCAACGCCTTTGGCAGATCTTCTGTCAATGAAATAGAACGGGCAGAGCTGGTTGAGGAAGGTTCAACCCAAGTCGTTTGGTGCAGATAGCGATCTTCCGCAAACTTGCGAAGCTGGTCCATGGCTACCCGCCTTCCAGCAATATCCAATCGGTCCCAATCCAGTTCGATCGCGGACGAGACCTGAACTTTACCGATCGCGATCCCGTCTTGCCGAAGCAACCGAAATTCCTCTTGCTGGTCCTCAAACATAACGGCTGCATGGCAAACATCGTGACATAGAGTTAGGTATTCCCTAGCATCTGTGGCGTCCTGTTCGCTCAATCTGGGTGCCGAAAAATAGCGATTGTAGAAGCTACGAAACGACCGGCTATCGGTAAGGCAGCATCCAGGTTCGGGTTCGATCGCAATCAGAATTCGACGTCCCGTTGTCTCAAATCGATGCCGAAGCTCCCGGGCTAGAGTTAGCAAATTCGATGCTGCTTGTTCCATTTGATCTTCGCTGGGTTTCGGACTCCCCCAGGCAATCGGCAGCGTGGAAATGGAACCGACCTGCCCAGACGGAAGAATTCGATCCAAAATTTCCACCAAATTCCGAGTATATTCCAGCCGTTGCTCGGTCCACCACGTGGGAAGATACACGTCGTGTTTCACGATCTCGCGATGGAAATCCCCTTGTGGAAACCCATTGAGAGTGAATGGCACAAGTAGATTCTTCGAGAGTGCCAGCTCAAGAACGCCTAAATTTTGGCCGTCCAAAGCTTGCTTCGCGGACTCCTCGGAAAACCATAACCCAACGCCCATCGGCAGATCCGGATCCACCATTTGCCGAATTGGCACACTGTATTGATCGATATTTCGCAAGATCGATGGCAAATCACGACCGGCATGGACATTCGTACAGTAACCAATTTGTGGAACCGCGTAATTGCCGAATATAGGGTTTAAAGACATTTTGCTATGGAACTCGAAGGACCAATGGTCGCGCATACGATCAATTGCGACTTGGCTTGAACGGGTGAAGAACTAGAATAAGGTTTTTACCGAGCGACTATTCACAGGACTGTAGACACCGCATGCTTCGTTATTGGACCGCTGGAGAATCGCACGGAAAAGCCCTGCT
>CAITIF010000506.1 GCA_903892365.1 uncultured Pirellula sp.
GCAGGTACGTGGCCTTCCGTTTCTCCATGGAGAGAATGAATTGCAAACGCGCCCCCGATGGTTGTCGCAACCACGATGGTGGCGATCACTGCAATCTTTCGTTCGTGCTGTTTCATGTTCAGGATCTCGGGGGTGTCGTGGCGTCATCAATTGACGCGGCGTCAAAATCTTTGCAAAAAAAGAGGTTCTTCATTGTTCGTTTTTGATGGACCAAAACATCGGCGTTAGCGTTTCCATCAGAACTGCCATCTCGTTCGAATAGGTTGCATAGTCCATGAGAGGTTGCCAGCGGAAGCCATTCAACAAGGTGCAGCAGTGGATTCGGATTGCGTTTGCCGGGTTGTTGATACCCAAGGCGGGCAGTGAAGGGCTGGTGTGCGTCAGGATCTGACTTCCGTAGTTAATGGCCCAAAAGCCAAACACCAGTTCTTCTGCGGTCAAGCCGTCAGGCAACTCCAGAGCATGTTCCATAAGAGCATCACGGACGATTCCGGAGACAAGTTCCATGCATCGTCCTTCGCATTGACGGATCAAGTTTTGGCGTTGCTCCGTTGACTTGTCCCAAATCCCTTGATTCCGAACCCATTGCTCCAGAACAAAGTCATCCGTGCAGTGGTGGGTAAAAAATTCGCAGGCAGCACCAAGGCCCATCATTCGAATTCGGGCTGTTCCGCCGATCCCCGAGGCCCTTTCGAAAAGCTTCCTTCGCAGCTCCATCGACTCGACTGCGAGAGCCAGAACGATTTCCTCTTTGTTCGGAAAGTGGTTGTAGATCGTTCCCTTGGCATATTCCATTTGCGAGGCCACGCGGTCCATGCTCAGGCCTTGAAATCCTTCGGAAATCAAAATCGGGCGCGCGACCCTAAGGATTTCGTTGGTCCGCTGCTCCAGTTCTCGCTGTTTTCGACTTAATTCAACCATGATGTCAATTATTGACGCTGCGCCAGAAAAGTCAAGCGAGATTTCTCCAAGCTCGACCGGTGCGACCCACCGATATGATACTGCTTGATATCGGAGTGAAGGGCATGATTGCTGTCGAAAAATGTGGGGCGAAAGATAGTTAGCGGATGAAAGGTTCGAAAATCTTCCGCCCCTCATTTCTCGACAGACTGACTTAGCTATTTTCGTCCGTACTGTCCTGAGTGCAAAGTGCCTGCTGTTCAGTGCCTGGCACCGACCGGACGCTGGATCGGTTACGGTCGAAAAATGGGGGTCGAAAAATAGTTAGCTGATATGGGGTTCGAAAATTTTTCGACCCTCATTTTTCGACAGACTCTTTTTACCATCCAGTGCCTGGCACCGACCGCTCTACAGAGGGTTCATAAAGGATTATACTTTGCTTAGTTTTCCTCTCAGAGCAAGAAACACCAATAGGGAGCTGGGTGTCGATGTCTATTTGTTTGTTGGGTTTGATGGCGCTATCTTTCGTCACCGACGGCGTTTCGTCGGAGTTTATTCCTTCTGGCATTACCAGACGAACGGGTGGGTATCGCCCCATGCGGGCTGAAATGGATCAAGAATTAGATGTGATCAAAAAGCAGCCCGAAGGATTGGTTTCTCCAAAAGCCGGATGGATCGAGATCAATGATAAAAAATGGGCGTTCATCCTCGATGAGCCTGAAGATGCAGAAGCCCGCCTGTTTATTGATACCAATGGCGATTTGGATCTGACCAATGACCCCGCAACCAAATGGGATGCGAAAGAAGTAGGCGAATTCGTACAGTTTATGGGCGAAGGCGAAGTCGACTTAGGTTCAAACCGAATCGGAAAATTGGGCATGTATCGATTCGATCCCAAAGATCCACGTCGTGCTCAGCTCAAAAACACATTGATGTTCTATATGGACTATGGATTCGAATACACGATTCCACTCGATGGCTCCAAATTCACTTGCAGTGTCGCCGGACAAATCTCCGAGAAGCAATCGCTTTGGATCGATCGCGACCAGAACAAACGGCCAAGCCAACGTTTTGAAATGGCCAAAGTTGGCGAACCGTTCAACTTTACGGGCACTACCTATCTGCTGAGCGTCAAGGACGGTGAGTTGGTATTGGAGCAAGCAAAAGAAGCGATCGAGATGCAACCGATGCCACCAAATTTGGAAATCGGTCAACCAAGCCTGACCTTCGTTGCGAAAACCATGGACGGCGAAGAAGTAAGCTTCCCGAAGAGCTACGCGGGCAAAGTTGTCATGTTGGATTTTTGGGCCACTTGGTGCGGGCCCTGCATTGGAGAAATCCCAAACATGAAGCAGGCTTACGCCGATTGGCATGACAAAGGTTTCGAGATCCTTGGCGTTAGCTTTGACGACGAAGGAATGGAAGACAAGCTAAAAGAGTTTTTGGCCGAAAAAGAACTGCCTTGGCCGCAAATCTACGAAGGCAAAGGCTGGGATGTTAGCATCGGACAACAGCATGATGTCAGCGGAATCCCATTCGTTTTGCTAGTCGACGGTGACTCCGGAAAAATTCTTGCCAACGCAGCCCAATTGCGTGGAGAGAAGCTATCCGAGTTTATCGGCAAAGCCCTCGAAGAAAAGTCCGCCGCGTCCAAGTAACTGTGGCTCACAGATAGCGTACGGTGGTCGGTCGCCGTCGACCAAAGTCAAAGTAGTAGGCACGTTCCATTTGCTGTTCACCCGGAATTCTAGCAAAAGCAGGATTGCGGTCGGCACGGCGGAGCGTGCCTGCTGCTTTTGACGGCCGTGTCGTGGGTCGCACCGCTTGGTACAGACTACTCCCTTTCTTGGAGCAAGTCACGTATCCAAAGTGGGGCACGCCGTTGGTCAAGAATAGCAATAACGGTCACGAATTCACCTTCGACCGTGTAGTAAATTCCAAAAGGGAACCGTTTCGACTAGGAGCGATGAAAACCATCAACTATCTCGTGAATTCCACCAGAGTAGACCAGAGATTCGATGTCCGCAAAAATGCACGATCGAAAGTAGTCACCAAGACCGAGACTTTGACGCTCATAAAACCAATAGCCGTCAATGACATCGGCTTCAGCCCCCGACGAGATACCAACTTTCATTTGCCAAGCTTCTGCAGTCGCTCTTTGACCTCGTGCCAAGGCGAAACCGACATCTGTCCCGCTTCGATTTGCTTTTGACGCTCCTTTAAAATCGCAGAATGCCATTCTGGAGATCGAACATCCCCCGATTGATGGCACAGGTTGTCCCAAACCTGCTCAAGAAGTTGGATTTTCTCACCAACAGACATCGTACTAAGTGGCAATTCATGTGGCATGTGCATATCCTCCCATGAATAACTTAGCATAATTCATCGGACTCGCCAAATACTGGTAAGGATTACGAGCAGTTACCGAGCACCTAGCGGCTTTCAGATGGGCGATTTAGCTATCAATCTAGGGCCAATCGGCGGGGTAAGCTGGGGTGCGCTGGCATTCTGGGCGACTTGGGGTGTCCAGCGTATACGGATGGCTTAGGATAAAAACAATTGCGACACCGATTGGCCGATACCGATGTTTTGACCAAGGTCCTGCATGGCTCCGAAGCCATGCAGGGAACTGGGCTCATTGAGTTCCACTTTGATTCGCGGCCAGATCCACAACCACCAGCCGATGTAAATTTATGGCATCCGATTTTCGACTGAAGGAGCAACTCCCGCGGCTTACGGACGCTATTGTAGCCACGTACAACGCTCGTGACCGTATCAATCACTTGGGACACTGCCCGCTCCCAAAGTATGAAGTCATCGTCCAGATTCTGGAGGACTTCAAGGACCTTCTGTACCCTGGATTTCGACGTCGCGAAGGTTTGCATGCCGGTAACGTTACCTACCACGTTGGAAACTTGGTAGATTCCCTGCACGATAAAATGACGACTCAGATCGCTCGGGCTCTACTGCACGCCGATCGTGTCGAGGGGAAAGCCAGCAATACGAATCCGTGCGATAACGCAATTGACTACGAAGCCAAGGGACAAGCCATTGCGATCGCTATGCTAGAACGCATCCCAGCCCTTCGTGCCACTCTCGCCAAAGACGTCGAAGCGGCCTACGACGGTGACCCCAGCGTATCTAACCGAGACGAAATCATCTTTTGTTTTCCCGGCCTGGAAGCGATTACCATCTATCGTATTGCTCACGAATTGGTTCACTTCGCGGTTCCGTTCATTCCCCGCATGATGACCGAATGGGCGCACAAGCAAACCGGTATCGATATACATCCGGGAGCTACCATTGGTGAATCCTTCTTTATCGATCACGGCACGGGTGTGGTCATCGGTGAGACATGCGACATCGGGGAACATGTCAAGATTTATCAAGGAGTGACCCTTGGGGCTCTTAGTTTCGCCACGGATTCCGATGGCCAGTTGATTCGCGGTGCCAAGCGGCATCCGACGATCGAAGATCGAGTCGTTATCTATGCGAATGCGACTATTCTAGGTGGTCGCACTATCGTCGGGCATGACAGCGTGATCGGATCGAGCGTTTGGGTTACCAGCAGCGTCGTACCTCATTCGACGGTTGTTCTCGAAAAGCCAAAGCTCCGCATCCGCAACGATCAGGCAAACGAATTAACGCAAGACTCAAACTACCAAATCTAAGGCAATCGACGCAATTGAACTCGCACGACGATGTAAACGATGTTGTTATCACCGGATATGGTCTCATTAATCCGCTCGGCCATTCACCTGAAATTTTCTATCAAGGTCTAGCGGAGAATCGGTCGGCCGTATCGTGGATTGATCCGTTGGAAGGGGTGGATGGCCAGCGCTGGAAGGGCGCTTTGATTCGTGACTTCGATCCGAAACTTCATGTGCAGCCTCGTAAAACGATCAAGGTGATGTGCCGCGAAATCCAATTGGCTTTCGCCGCCTCCATGCAAGCTTGCAAGATGGCAAACCTATCCGCTGGAATCGTGGAGCCGGACAGACTGGGTACCGTCTTCACCGGCGAGATCATCATGAGCGACATTGAAGACATGCTTGAAACCATTCAAATGTGTTCCAAAGACGCCATGATGAATCTTTCGCTTTGGGGCGCGACGGCCATGGACCAAATCCACCCCCTTTGGATGCTGAAGTCGCTGCCCAACATGGCTGCCTGCCACGTTGGAATCGCGCTGGATGCTCGCGGGCCCAACAATACGATCACGACCGAAAACACCAGCGGTTTGGTTGCGACCATGGAAGCCATGAATGTCATACGCCGCGGAAAAGCAGACGTGATGATTGTCGGTTCTTCAGCATCGCGAACCTGCTTCTCGCGATTGCTGCAACGGTACGAAGAAGACTACTCGCATTCCGACCAGGACCCATCAACGGCATGCCGGCCTTTTGATGCGGGGCGCGCAGGAGCCGTTCCGGCGGAGAGCTCCGCGAGTATTGTTTTGGAACGCAGGTCACACGCCGTGGCTCGGAACGCCACGATCGTCGGAACGATCGATGCCTTCGCTAACGTTTTCTGCGGAGCCCCCAAGCGTTGGGCAGGAGCTCAACAGGCCACCGAGAATGCCATTCAAACGATCCTTGGCCGGAGTGATCTGACCGCAAAATCCATCGACCATGTCAATTCCGCAGCCAATGGAAGCATCGCCTTCGATTCTGCTCAATCGCATGGAATTCGCAACATACTTGGACAAGTTCCTGTGGTCTCTTACCAAGGCGCTATCGGGGATTCGATCAGTGGGTCCGGCATTATCGAATTGATTGCATCCTTGATAGGCATGCAGCAAGGCCACATCGCGCCCACGGTCAATCATGAACGAACCGCAGAGGACTGCCCGATTGAAGTTATTTCAGGTGGTCCAAAGCCAAGAACAGCTTCGCATTTCCTGAAGCTCTCGAATACTCCACACGGTCATTGTGCGGCTGTTTTGGTTCGATGCTGAAAAGGCGATCGGTGTTAAGCACATCGCCACCACGTAGCTAGCGCAATGAAACTCAACGCGGCTAGCGCCAGCGGCTCAATAAAGCGCTTGCATGACGATAATCTATAGGTCCCTGCAACCCAATCA
>CAITIF010000507.1 GCA_903892365.1 uncultured Pirellula sp.
ACCGACACCGTATTGCTGGACGTGCCCATCGTTGCGATGGTTCCACGCGGCGGTCCACTGGTCGATGCGGATGCCTTGTTTGTCGGAAACGCTGCCAAGTTTTTTGGAAACAGCATTCGAGTTCAAGATCCACAGCTCACCAAAGTCACCAAAGCCAAGGCGTTCACCAAGAACGTCGAACTTGCATTTGAAGTTGTTGGAGCGGGCGGTAAGCTTCAAACGCTGCACTATTCTTTCAGCGAAGTGCCAGAAGATAATGGCTATCGCCCTCGTAAAGCAGATCAACGCGTTGGCTACTTCGTCACGAACTATACCGACTTGGGTAGTTACTTAGACGACAAGAAACTGGTTCGCTACGTGACTCGATGGAGACTTGAAAAGCGAGACCCAAGCTTGAAGGTCAGCCCGCCGGTAACACCTATCCGATTTTACATCGAACACACCACTCCTGTTCGTTACCGTCGCTTCGTGAAGCAAGGTATCGAATACTGGAACAGAGCTTTCGAAGCGATCGGGTTCTCGGACGCTGTTCAAGTCTATTACCAAGACGCCAAGACCGGCGACTTCATGGACCTGGATCCAGAAGATGTTCAATACAACTTCGTTCGTTGGCTCAACAACGATATTGGAACAGCCATCGGACCGAGCCGTGTTCATCCGCTTACCGGAGAAATCCTCGATGCGGACATCGTTCTGACCGACGGGTGGATTCGTCACTTCAACTTCCAGTTTCATGACATGATGCCTGATCTGGCAATGGAAGGCATGAGCCCTGAAACAGTCGCATGGCTAGGCTCGCATCCCAACTGGGATCCACGCCTACGCTTGGCACCCAATGCAAACCGCGATTTCTTGAAAGGCTATTACGCTAACCAATCCAAGTTACCCTTCGCCGGCCACGCGTTGACGAAAGTGGATACCAAATTGATCGGCGATCAGCAATTCGATGGTCTCGTTGGCCGAACAAGCCAAGTCAACGGTTTCTGCAATGCAGCCGTTGGTAAGCAAATGGACATGGGCATGGCTCGGCTTGCTCTGGCCTTGATGGAAAATGACGCTGCTTTCTTCGAAGAAGATCCAAAGCCAACCGATCCGAAGCCGGCAGAAGAACCGAAGAAAGAAGAACCGAAAAAGGACGAGCCAAAGAGCGACGAAAAGAAGGAAGAGCCAAAGAAAGAGGTTAAGCCTGAGGACAAAAAGCCTAAGGAAGACCAATTGGATGGAATGCCTGAGTCCTTCATCGGCCCATTGCTCGCCGAACTGGTTGCACACGAAGCCGGCCACACGCTTGGTCTCCGTCACAATTTCAAGGCCTCCAGTGTCTACACGTTCAACGAGATCAACTCGCCAGACGTGAAGGGCAAGAAGACCCTTGCTTCCTCCGTGATGGATTACATTCCAATCAACATGCCTTACAAGCTAGAGGGTTCTACCCGTGGTGATTGGACCATGACTGGCATCGGACCTTACGATTACTGGGCGATCGAGTACGGCTATACGACCGATGAAGCGAAGCTTCCTGAAGTCCTAAAGCGAGTCAGCGAACCAGAGTTGCAATACGCAACCGACGAGGATACGGGCGGACCGGATCCGCTAGCTCGCCGATACGATTACAGCAAGGAGCCTTTGGATTACGCTGAAAACCAAATCCGATTGGTCAAGCTTTATCGTTCGCAATTGCTCGACAAGTTTGTGAAGGATGGCGACAGCTGGGGCAAAGCCCGCCGCGGATACGAGCTTACCTTGGGTGAGCAAATGAAGGCGGTAAGCATGATGGCCAACTGGATCGGTGGTGCGAACGTGAATCGCGACAAGAAGGGGGATCCGGGTAACCGCCAATCTCTGACTCCAGTCGCCGCGGAACGTCAACGCAAGGCGATGGACTTCGTATTCAGAAACGCTTTCCGAGATGATTCGTTCGGTGTTACGCCTCAGATTTTGGAACGGCTCACCAACGACAAATGGATCGACGAAGGCATGCGTTCCACAGGCGAATCCACGTTCCCAATCCATGATCGAATCTTGGGCGTCCAAGCTTCGGCACTTACCATGTTGATGAACCCGTCGACTCTGCGTCGCGTGTTTGACAACGAGCAACTTGTTCCACAAGATCAAGACGCGGTCACGTTGCCAGAAGTGATGGACAAGATCTTTGCGGAGATTTGGTCGGAGCTGGATGTGAAGCCTGAAGGGGAAGTCACAGCCCGCAAACCGCGGATCAGCTCGTGGCGACGCAATCTTCAGCGGGAACACCTAGAGCGATTGATCGATCTAGCGATGCCAACCGATTCGAACGCGGTCACCAAGCCGGTTACTTCCCTTGCATTGATGCAATTGAAGGAATTGAAGAGAAAGATCGATGCGACTCTGGAGGGACGCAACGCTTTGGATTCGTATTCGTTGGCTCACTTGGGTGAAGCCCAACAACGCATTGCGAAGGCCGTTGACGCGATCTACGTTTACAACATGCCAAGCAGCTTCGGCGGTGGCGGCGGTGGCTTTGTCCTTCTTGGACAAGATGGTCAGCCAGCCCCAGCGCAACAACCGGACAGCGAAGCATCGCCAGCGACGCCAGAGCCTCAACTGCCTTAGTGCCATTGGGATTCTGATTGCATCACAGATCAAACAGCCCGCAACTCACTTTGCGGGCTGTTTTCGTTTCCGGACCCAATTAGGTGTTGCGATGATCCGAGTGCACAGCTGCGGCATAAGTCTTTTCGAAGGAAATCTGTAACGGGGCTAAAGCC
>CAITIF010000508.1 GCA_903892365.1 uncultured Pirellula sp.
ATGAGTGTCCGTCCAGCCCATTGTCAAAACCTAACTAATCATTGTCCGAACGAAGAACTGAAATGAACGCTTTCTGAGGGATATTCACGCTTCCGAATTGCTTCATTTTCGCCTTGCCCTTTTTCTGCTTCTCCAAGAGCTTGTTCTTTCGAGTTACGTCACCACCATACAGCTTGGCGGTAACGTCTTTACGAAACGGTTGAATGGTCGCGCGTGCAATGATCTCGCCGCCGATGGCACCTTGAATGGGTATCTTGAATTGATGACGAGGAATGGCTTCCGCAAGTTGCTCACAATAATGCAGGGCGCGTGTCCTCGATTTTTCACGATGGACCAAATAGGACAACGCGTCGATGGATTCTTTGTTGACCAAGATATCCACCTTCACGATGTCTGTTTTTCGGTACTCGATCGGTTCATAGTCGAACGAGCCATAACCTCGCGTGATCATCTTCAGTTTGCCATAGAAATCAAAAAGGACTTCCCCCAGCGGCATCTCGCTCTTGACTTCAACTCGGCCTGCGGACAAGTAGTTCATGGTCTGACTTTCCGACCGATGCTCGCGGCACAGTTCCATCACGGGCCCGACATACTCTTCGGGTATCAAAATGGTTGCTTTGATAAACGGTTCGGTGGTTGATTCGATGGCCATTGGGTCAGGCCAATAACTGGGGTTATCCACGTCCAAGGTTGTTCCGTCTCGTAGCTTCAATTTGTACTTCACGGACGGCGCTGAAATGACAAGTCCGAGATCGAATTCGCGTTGAAGACGCTCTTGGATCACATCCAAATGCAACAACCCCAGAAAACCACATCGGAAACCGAACCCAAGGGCGGCTGAACTATCTTTTTCGAACGTCAGGGCCGCATCATTGATGGCCAACTTTTCGAGCGCCTTTGTTAAGTCCGGATACTCGTCGGTGCTCATCGGATAGATCGACGAAAAGACAACTTGCTTAGCCTTTTTGTATCCTGGAATCGGTTCACTCGCTTGGCGTTCCAGGTGAGTTAAGGTGTCACCGATTTCGATATCCTTCACGCTCTTGACACCTGCCACGATGTATCCGACCTCACCAACCGTCAGTTGCTTTTTCGGCATCAGCTTCAGTTGGTTGTAGCCAAGCTCGTCGACTTTATAGTCCCGGCCTGCATGCATGAAGTGAACGATCTCGCCTGTCTTCAAGGTTCCTTCGACAATTCGAACCTGCAAAATCACGCCGCGATAGGTATCAAAGTGAGCGTCAAAAACTAAGGCTTTGAGAGGTGCTTGCGGGTCCCCTTTTGGACACGGCAACACATCCACAATCCCTGCAAGAACGTCCTCGATGCCGACCCCTGTTTTGGCAGATACCGGAATTGCAATGAAGGGATCTAGCCCCAAATCTGCATCGATTTCTTCACGCACCTTTTCAACATCCGCTGCCGGCAAATCAATTTTGTTGATGACGGGCAACAAGGTTAGATCGTACTCGAGCGCAAGATAAAGATTCGCGACCGTCTGAGCCTCCACCCCCTGTGAAGCATCCACAACAATCAGCGCACCGTCGCAAGCCATCAATGATCGTCGAACCTCGTGCGAAAAGTCAACGTGGCCCGGCGTATCGATCAGATTCAGCAGATAGTCTTGCCCGTCTTTGGCTTTGTACGCAAGCGTGATCGAATTGCTCTTAATCGTGATACCGCGTTCTCGTTCGATGTCCATCGAATCTAGAATCTGGTCATGAAATTCGCGCTGCGTCACGCCTCCACAGGCCTGAATCAAGCGGTCTGCCAACGTGGACTTGCCGTGGTCGATATGGGCAATAATGCAGAAGTTACGAATGTTTTTCATGAATCACTTGGTTTGAATTGGTCAATTGCTAGCCCGGGCGATCCCGTAGGAGTCATTCTGAACCACAGGAACTTGCCACTAGCCGCGACTTGCGCTTTTCGTTTGGGATCGTCAAGCAGTTAGAGCTCGCGGCTCCGGTGGAATCATCTGATCCAGCCCTCATGGGAGGCGAAGTTCTGCTAACGATTCCAACGAGCCCGCAGCGTAGAGTGCCCGTAGCATAGAATGATAGTGAAAATCCCCAAAATGGACAGGGATTCTTCCGCTCTAGAAAGCCTTTCAGGGTTCTTTCCTTGCCCCCTTTTCGGTAAATCAGGGGTCCTTGAACGCTTTTCAAGCCCCAAGCAACTCAAACCACGCCCGGACAGCAATCCAGGATAAGAAATGCCAAGCCTTGCCCGGCTGGGTTGCAAACCAAGGCTGCAACCCATGAAACGTATCCATCGTGGCGTCTCAGCGTGACTGCTGGTTGCTGGAACGAGCCGCTTCCCAAACAGTTCCGATCGTTGACTTCACAAAATCCAGGTTGATCGGTTCCCTTTGGATTTCATACCCGGGCACGAGCATCACATTGTAGGGAATATCGGCGGTCGCCAGCTTGGATGGCGAGGCCGCTGTGCTACCAGCTTCCAAACCATCAACACTCTGAAACGTCGCATCACGGACATGCAGCTTAGCAATCTTGGTGTAACATCCGAACGAGATATGTTCTGCATTGTTCGGCACCTCGAATTGAACGTACAGCTGTTTCCAGGTTGCGGATGTAGTAGGCTCCACGAAAGCCTCCTGGCGTTTGGCCTGAATCGCCTCACTGAAAGCCGAACGACCATCTGCGGCAGACGATACCGCAGCAAGCGTGCGATGAGCAACGTAGGGAGAACTCTTGATCATAGGCACACGCTCCGGTCCGACCAAAGGAACAACACTCTCCTGACGGCTCGCCAATACAAATACCCCGGCTTGATTTTCGTATCGTTCACCGCATTGAACGTCGACGCTAAAGCGAACCGTCTTTCCACGATAGAAAGTCGCATCCAGCGTTTGGCCAAATAGATTGGGCATTGTTTGCGTTGTTTCCTGAGGTGTAAGCGTCGCTCCTATTTTGACGGGGGAACCGTTCACTGTAGCATTGATGCTCTTTGTTGAGTCGCTTTCTGCGAGCGCTTCACTGGCCAAAGCCGTGCTGCTAAGCCCTAGATTGATCCATCCTTCGGTTTGAAAGCAAGAAATCAATTGATGGCTTCGCAGCGACGGTGCAAAGATGTCAAAGGTCAACGACACCTCGGTACCACTGGTTTCAATCTTGGCTGTCTCAAGCATCGACTTCAGAATCTCGGTTGTCGCCACATCCGATTCAGATAATCCCGCGCTCAGCGCCAACTTGCCCATTTCCAAAAGCATCGTGATTTTTGTAGCGACACGAGTAGCGGATTGTTCATTGAGAGCGATCGCCTTCAGCTTGCAAGCTGGTGCGTTATAGCCATCGACAAACAAACCGATACACCGAACCCCTTCAAGCTGAGATGTAAACATCCTGAACTGAGATTCCTTGGCCGAACCCTTGGCAAATGCCTCGATCGTCGCAAACCATGGCTCGCAGTCAGGAAACACAAATGCAGCTGCAGACTCGCTGAACTCTTTCCGCAAGGCCTCCGGAATCGAGTCGGTTTCCGAACGATCACCGTTCGCATAACAACGCGCTTCCTCAAGAGTCCCGCAGAAGAAACCTTGTTCATCATCGACAACCCATTTGTCGGGTGATGTAAAAAATGGCCGTGTGGCAATGCCAGCAATCGTTCTACCATTCTCCTTTACTTCGGACAAAACTTTCGGCGTATACCCATTGGGAAAAGAATCGTAGCCATTTAAAGAGGTTTGGTAATCATTGAGTCTTTTCAACTGCCCCTTCAAGGCTTGATCGGCGTTTTTTACCGACGCTTCCACCGAAAGCTGCCCATGCGCTCGGGTTTCATCGTGCCAATCGATATGGATGTTGCATTCTCCATAAACAGTGGCATTGTCGGGTAACGGTTGCCCCATGACCATCGTAGTGTAATACTCGAGCAACCATGCAACCTCAGGGCCAAATTCGCCCGAACGCAACCGAGATGGCTTCAAGGCAGTCACTCCCGGGAATCGAAGAGCTGGGTAAGCCAATCGAAACTCCTTGGAAAGCGAACTTGGTCTTAATCCTTTGCCCGCATCGGCATCATTGGCCAGCTGCTTGGTGGGTGCTGTTTCCGAAATAGGTTCTTGCGTTGTCCCTCGCAATCCCGCCAACGGGATTGCCGAACAAGCGATGGCAGCCACCGCCCAAACGGACCAACGCGATTGAAAAGGTATTGGCTTCAAGCTTCCTTGCTTCAACATCATCACTCTCCTTGTTACACAGATTTGTCCTGCGCTCAGCATGGAACCGAACTCCGCATTCGAAGTTCTACCTGTCCGCTGACTACGCAATGCTAAACTAGCCAACGCTCGTCCATAAGCTTTGGCGTTACCTAACTTCCCTGCCGCAAGCTGGTCCGCCGCCAGTTCTTGTTCCAATCGCAATCGATGGACCAACGCATGAACCATCGGATGAAAGAACAACACGATACGTGTCCAGCTGCTAAGCATCACCCATGCAAAATCCTGCCGAGCGGCATGAGCTAGTTCATGAGCCACCACAGCTCGCTTTTCGTCCTGCGACCATTCTCGCCAATCGGTGTGAACCAAAACCGTCACATTTCGCCAGCCTACCGTAGCACCGATCGGAATGAGATTGGATTCCCGAACTACCGGAAGACGCTTCAGTTGAAAGGCCTTGGCTTGTTCCGCAACCAGCCCTAGCAAGTCGTTATCCTCAACCGGTGTACTCTTGCGAAGAATGTGCCGCATGGCAAGCCAACTGAAACACCACATCAGCGACATGCCCCCCAGTCCGAGAAGAGCCAGAAGCGTCAGGCTGACATTTCGAGTCTCTTGAACAGGCTTCTGCCATGCTTCAGCATCGCGTATCTCGCGATCCATTCGATGAAGGTACGGCGAAATCAAGTTGCGCACCGCTTCGAGACCACTGGTTTGACGCACACGATCGCTACTGTCTCCAACTGGTTCGTCCATCGATTGCAGGTTTTGCTTGGAAATATCAATGGAATTTGATTTGAAACCTGTTGATGTTGTTGATCGAGAGTTTGTGTTCAAGCTCGATTCGGTTTTGGCAATCTGTTCGGGGATCGCAAACGTCCATTGGCACAATGGCATCATGGCGACCAGTGCAAGAAACACCGAAGCGATACATGCGCCCGTGAGTAAAGCGGAAGCGAACTGAGGCCGCCGCCCCCGCAGCGTCCAAGCAAGCGTCAGTGATACGCCGCACAGAACTGTGATTTGAACAAACGCCCAGGCAAGTGAAACAGCAGAAAGGCTCATGATACAGATCCTTCTTGGTCATCATCGCGCAGCAGATCTTCTAACATCTTAAGTTTGTGCTTCGAGAGCTTTTTGTTGCCGATCACATTGAGCAGCAGCTGCTCGCGCGAACCTTGAAAGACTCGCTGAATGAGATCGGACACCAAGTGCTTGGATACTTCTTGAAACGATTTCGCTGGCATAAACTCAAAGGGGCGTGAATCGCCAATGCGATTCAAGAACTCCTTTTCCCACAAGATTTTGCAGAGTGTCGCCACCGTGGTGTAAGTGAGGTTTCGCCCTCGCAGCTCGAGTTCGTCCCGAGCC
>CAITIF010000509.1 GCA_903892365.1 uncultured Pirellula sp.
CGCTCGAGGAAGTTTGGCATTACTGGAGCCAGACGCTAGGGGCCGTTCATGTCGAAACTCCCGATCCAGCGGTCAATTTCTTGGCCAATGGCTGGCTCATTTATCAAACTCTGTCCTCCCGCATGTGGGCTCGGTCTGGATTTTATCAGTCCGGTGGGGCCTATGGCTTTCGTGATCAGCTTCAAGACTCGATGGCCCTGATTCATGCCGAGCCGAGCTTGTTCAAAGAGCAAATTCAAAGGGCTGCATCAAGGCAATTCCTCGAAGGGGACGTGCAACATTGGTGGCATCCACCTACCGGTCGCGGCGTTCGCACTCATTTTTCCGATGATTTACTTTGGCTACCACTTGCGCTTTGTCGCTACGTTCAAATGACAGGCGATACCGAGTTGCTGGACGAATCGATTCCCTATCTCTCTTCAAGGCTTTTGCATGAGGACGAAGAGGCTAATTACGATTTGCCACAAGTCTCCGATGAAATGGGTTCGATCTATGACCATGCGTTACGAGCTATCAACCGATCGTTGCAATTCGGAACTCATGGATTGCCATTGATGGGCTGCGGAGACTGGAACGATGGAATGAACTTGGTCGGACAGCATGGTAAAGGAGAAAGCGTTTGGCTTGCGTTCTTCCAGTACGAAGTTTTGAACCAGTTCGCTCATCTTGCAAGACAGCGGGAAGATTCTGGCACCGCAGATCGGCTTGAATTAGAAGCAGGTCGATTGCGTGGAAACATTGAACAGTTTGCTTGGGATGGACAATGGTACCGACGCGCCTACTTCGACGACGGAACTCCGCTGGGCTCGTCCGAGAATGCCGAATGCCAAATCGACTCGATCTCGCAAAGCTGGTCGGTGCTGTCCGGAGCTGGCACTCAGGATCGAACCGCGATTGCCATGGAAAGCGTCTACCAACGGCTGGTCGAAATCGAGAACAAGATCATCCTTTTGCTTGACCCGCCCTTTGATAAGTCGACGCTTAACCCGGGTTACATCAAAGGATACGTGCCAGGTGTCCGGGAGAACGGGGGCCAGTACACTCACGGAGCAATCTGGACCGCGATGGCATTTGCCGAGATGGGACAGACCGATCGAGCCTGGGAGCTATTCTCGCTGATGAACCCAATCCATCACGGTTCGACTTCGGTGGCCATGAAAAAGTATCGCGTCGAACCGTACGTTGTTGCAGCTGATGTGTACGGAGTCGAACCGCATGTTGGACGAGGTGGCTGGACTTGGTACACGGGTTCTGCGGGATGGATGTATCGATTGATCACCGAGTCGCTTCTTGGGCTCCGCATCGAAGCAGACAAGCTCCATTTCAACCCAAGGCCTCCCAAGAATTGGCCTTCGTACAAAATGCACTATCGATATCGTAACACGTTCTACCACATCACCGTGAATGCACCCGTGACACCCTTGTTAGGTACCGGAGCTGGCAATGGCGATGGAATCCAATCGCTATCGATTGATGGCGTTGCGCAGTCCGAGCATTTCCTGAAACTGGTCGATGACCAAATTCATCATCAGGTGGATATCCAATTGGGCGATTAGGCTCATGACATCCGAATGCGAGTGGATCAAGGAACTATTGGGTGGTGTCTGAACCCAAACTTCAACTTCAACTTGAAGCGTCCGACAAAAGTCGTTTTTCGTTTCCTTGAGCCTGAGGCGCTAGCCAAATGGCACTCACTTTGTAGTTTGCGCAAGCAA
>CAITIF010000510.1 GCA_903892365.1 uncultured Pirellula sp.
ATGTAGCGTTCGACTTCTGCGATTGCTCCTTCTTCGCTGATGGGTTCGTTAGCCATCATGTACTCGATCGCTTGCTCGCGAGTCCAACCCTTCCAGTGCATTCCGACGTCGACAACAAGTCGAATCGCGCGGTGCATTTCATCACCGAGAGCACCGATGCGTTGCTGAGGGTCCGAATAAAGCCCAAGTTCCTTGCCGATCGACTCGCAGTAGAGTGCCCATCCTTCACCGTAGGCGCCGTACCATAGGAACCTTGCGAATTTGGGAAGTTGCTGGTTCTCTTGCTGTAAAGAAATTTGATAGTGATGGCCCGGAATTGCTTCGTGCAAGAATAGGGATTCCATGCCGCTGGTAATGTTGAATTGAGTCGCATCGGGAATTGGCGTGTAGAAGATTCCCGGTCTAGAGCCATCTTCCGTCCCTGGCATGTATTCTGCGCTAGCGGTTGCTTCGCGGAACGCTTCGGTGCGCCGGATTTCGAAGCGAGTTTTCGGGCGGTTGAGAAAGGCTTTTTCTAATTGAGGTTCTAGTTTCGTCTGAATCGACGTGAAAAAAGCGATGACTTCCCCTGGGGTTTTAAAGGGTTTGTATTTCGGGTCCGTTCGCAGATGTTCAAAGAACTTTTGAAGCGTACCATTGAAACCCATCACTTTCTTGATTGATTCCATTTCATTTCGGATGCGAGCAACTTCCTTTTCGCCGATTTCAAAAATCGTATCAGGAGATAAATCGGTTGTGGTCCATCGCCGAACCCAATACTGGTATTGCTCGCGTCCACCCGGTAGTTCCGATATGCCGGTGGAGGCTCTGGCCTTCGGTAGATATTCCTCGCGAAGAAATTCGCCCATGGCCCGGTACGACGGGACAATTTTTTCTAGGATGGCAGCCTTGTAAGTCAACGATAATCGCTTTTGTTCTTCCGCCGAGAATCTTTCCGGCATGGCTTTGATCGGACCATAGAACAAGTTCTGCTCAACTTCTTCCGTGACAATCGATGGGTCAAACATCTGCTTGATCATCTTCTCCACTAGGATTTTCGGAAGAACATAATTGTCTCGCATACCGTCTCGAAATCGTTCGATGGCTGTACGCGACCATACAGCGAAAGAGTCCACTCGTTTGAGCCAATCTTCGTAATCCTTAACGGTTTTGAAGGGGTGGGATCCTGAACCGCTGCCCATCTGACCGAAAAGAAGCGGCAGACCGTCAAACTGATGAAAGGGGATTCGATCGAAATCAAATTGAAGGCCTTCCAGTCGCATCTTCAATTCGTATTCCAAAATGTCCGCAGCCAAACGCTGCGATGGATTTGCTTGGGTGCGGTTTGTCGCCCGTAGTCGTTCCAAGAACTGCTTGTAAAACTGGGCTTCTTTGGCGGCGAAGCCCGGATCGATATCGATGGGGAGCAAATCGTTGTATCGCGAGTCCCCGAAGGCGGTTGCTTCCAACGGAAACATAATTAAAAACTGTTCGTGATAATCGTCAAAGAGTTGACGAAGAGCGGCGTCTGGTTGTTGCCCTAGTCCAGTTCGTGCCAAGCAAACCAAGGTGATACAAGCAATAAGAAC
>CAITIF010000511.1 GCA_903892365.1 uncultured Pirellula sp.
GAAAATGGTACCATGCTTAGCATGCGAGCTAGCGATGTACCACAAAAACATCACGCACTCCAAGTATGGCAAACTCCTTTTACGGGCAGCAACTTTCGCCCAAGCGTTCAATCGGACTCCTTGCTTTTCAAAATTGGCAATCAAGATCTTGTGCGCGGGATGGCAGAATGCCAAGAGATCCTTTCTCTCATCGACAAAGACGAATCGTATGAAGATCTCTATGCCGATCTCGCGAAACGAGCTACGAATGTTCTTGATGCCTATTTTTGGCTAGAACGCGAAGAAGCCTGTACTCTGGCAGAACCGTTGCGGAAAATTCGAGAAGCTGCAACAGCTGCCGTGGACGAATTTGAGAAGGTTATTCGAGTCCGCAACGAAACGAAAAAGGCCACGGACCAAGCCGAATCCGATGCAATCGGAATCCTCAAAGCTAGCGAGAGGTCCCGCTTCGAAAAGGTAGAGGATTTCGTAAAGCAACTGACTTCTATTCGAAGCCAGCGCGGAATCATCATTCAGCTGCGTGAACTCCGATACTGCGATCTGGATCGCATCAACCTACTGGAATCGCAACTGGCGGAGGCAGCAGATCGGCTGGGCGTACGGTGTGTGCAATTTTTGCTTGCGCCCGAATCGCTCAAGGGATATTCCCATGAAATCGAAGCCCTTGCCAATCAAGTCCCCACTTCCAACACGACCGCTACCGCCAAAAAGATCGAAGAACAGTTTGCGAATATCGCAGACTCGCTCGAACTGCTTATCGAGACGATATCGCAGTTGAAGATCGAGGATCTTGCCCAACGAACCGCCATTGTGGACCGAGTCGGCGACGCACTCGCTCAATTGAATCGATCTCGATCAGGTCTCAAGACCAGGATGCGAGAATTGACAACAGGTGAACTCGAATCCGACTTCGCCTCTCAGTCCAAACTGCTGGACCAGGCTGCTGCAAGCGCCATCGATTCCTCGGAGACACCCGAACGCGTTGACAATGCTCTGCTAAGAATTCTCTTGCAAGTCGAAGAACTGGAAGGTCGATATGCGGACTCCGAGACACTCCTTCTTCGCTTAACCGAAAAACGACAATCGCTTTGTGACCTGTTTGAATCCAAGCGACAACAACTGGTAGAACAACAAACTCGACAAGCCAATTCGCTGGTTGCCGCCGCCGATCGTATCTTGGCAGGTATCCGATCTCGAGCTTCACGAATCGAGTCTCCACCGGAGCTCTTGGCGTATTTTGCTTCGGATTTGATGGTCGATAAACTCCGGAAGATCGCGAACCAATTGTTGGACCTGGGGGATTCCGTCCGACGCGACGATGTCTTATCAAGATTGAAGGCAATCTCCGACGATTCGATGCGTCAGCAACGCGATCGACGCGAGCTCCAATCGGACGGTAACCGCACGATACGCTTTGGCCAACATTCCTTTAGCATCAATCAACAGCCGATCGAATTGACGACTGTAATTCGAAACGGGGCGATTCATGTACACCTTACCGGTACCCAATACTGCCAGCCGCTTGTCGACGAATCGCTTGATTCGGCTCGAGATCTTTGGGACCAACCGTTGCCGAGCGAATCGCCGGAAGTGTACCGGGCGGAGTTCCTCGCCTATATGCTTGCAACGGAACTGAATCACAAGAAAGAGCAGCCGAACTCACTAGATTCGTTTTTGTCCAAGGCGTTCGAACAGCAAGTGGCCTGGGTTCGTGAACAGATGCAAGCTCGCTACGACGAGGGCTACGTTCGCGGCGTGCATGATGTCGATGCAGCAAAAATCCTTGCTTCGCTGTTACACTTACGAAAATCTTTGGGACCGTTCATTCATTCGCCAAAAACTCGCAGCCTTGCTTGGTTCGTTTGGTTCCAAATGGTACCGAGCGCAGAATGTGAATCGGTTTCCCAGTGGGTTAAGTCGATCGCCACCGTCGATCGATTGCTACCCAATTCCAAACCCAGCCAGGCATGTCTCCGGGCTATTTCCAAGTTGCTTCGCCTGCACTCGGACGGGATGTTACAAAGCGTTTCTCGATCGGAAGCCGCACGGTATCTATTCGATTGGATTCGAAGCGAACCGGGAACCACCAAGGACAAGAAGACTCCCGAACCGAATCGTTTCTCTCCTTCGCAACGCGCGCAAGAACTGCTCGCAATGTTGCATCAGCATATGCTTGCAGACCAGTTGCATTCTCTCCAAAACGCGGTTCATTCACATGCGAAAAACCCCAAGGAAGCGTGGCATGTTGCGGCAAAGGCAGTGGACGCATTTTTTGAAAGTTTATTGGCAAAAGGCC
>CAITIF010000512.1 GCA_903892365.1 uncultured Pirellula sp.
GGCGTTGAGCTGGTGGTAGAGTCCCCCAGCCGCTTCCATTGCCAATATCTTTTTCATCAAGCTCTCCTTTTCCTCGACTCTCCGCCAATTGGCTGTCTTCCATGGGTTGGCTTCCTTGCTGAGGTTTTTGCCCTTTGGAATTCCCACTGTTCTTTTTCTTTTCCTGCTGCTGTTGTTGTTGTTGCTGCTGTTGTTGTTCTAGCTTGTCAATGATTTTATCGAGCTTATCCACAATGCGTTGTTCCTTATCGCGAACGACCGCGCCGATTCGCCCAAGAGTCAAGCGTCGCTCCACATCATTCATAAGTCGTGCGATTTCATCGAGCGAATCCTCTTTGAGCGGTTTGATGTCAGCCTGCATCAGTCGCGCCGTGATGGCATAACGCGTTGGCAATTCTGTTTCTCGCTCCAACAACCGATCCAAAGTTTCCAGGCAAGTGGTGCGTTCGAGCAAATGATGTTGGCAAATTGCCATGCAAAACAACCAAGTCGCTGGATCGGATGTAGTTTCGTTCGCCAGAGGGAGCAATCGTTGCAAAGCCTCGTCAAACAATTCATGGTGAACTTGATACCGACATCCAATCAGTTGAAGATCCACCTTGAGCCAAGCTGGAATGCTGCCGTTGGCCAGGATCGAACTCAGCTGTGCTTCCATCTTGGAATTCGAATCAACCGTGAAGGGGGCATCCAGAGAGATTCGAAACGCATCAATCGTTGGCTCGGCTTTCGACGTTGCATTCAGGATCGCGTCCAGCATGCCGACTCCACTGAAAAAAGACGAGGACGAAAGGCTCTGTTGAGCTTTCGTCAGTTCATCTCCCGTCAGGCGACTGGCTACGAAGGCCTGCACCTGCTGCTGCACTCGCTCGACCTCGGGCCAATTCCAGCTCGATTGCTTTTTCAGAAGCAACGGGTCAGAACCGGCAGCACGCTCCGGATGCCCAACGCCCAAAAACCAAAAAGGTGCGCTGATCGCGGTGAAGATGCAAAGCCAATGTCTCATGATTCTCTCGCTCGATTCATTCCTGGTGATCCGATTTGCGAACGACTGAAGTATACCGCACGGCAAACCGCGAGTGTTGCAATCCTCAAAATCTGCAATGTTTTTCATGGTTTTTGTCTCATTGCTCCACCATCCTGATTGGACACCAAGGAGAAATACCAGGAAGAAATTTTCCGGAACAGCGCAAATCCCAGCTGTTGGCCGACTTAGCCCAAAAACCCCTCTCTAGGTGGGGTTGTCTCCTGTGGTTTTGGCCCCAAGAATCCCTCGTCTGCATAGTCTAGGTAGCTCGCTTCCTCAGAAACGCTCCGTCCAGAACCCCTCTTTTGGGTGTTGCTTTGCGTTTTTTTCAAATTCAATTTGTAGGGAGGCGGGCTTCAAAGCAGACTTGTTAGGAGCAGGGACGCGAACCCGAAACTGAGCAATGCCATTTGTTGGAAGACGATTGGCGTTGCCCCATACCTCCTACTCTTTGGAATTAGTGATCGCGTCTTATCATGGCCAATGTCGACCGTGCATATAACCAAGTCCGAAATGAACTCGCTGAAATTGGCTTGCTAGCTGATGGTGTCTACCTGGACGCTGTGGAGCTGTGCATTTCGAGTGCGAAAAGTTCAGGTGAACGAGGGTATGTCTTTGAGCAGGTTGGGCACTATGGCAAACGAGGATATCGACCGGGGGTCATTTACTTACCTCGAGACTTGCCGCATCAGCCGTACAAGCCTGGCATGACCCTGTGCGATACCATCCGACATGAATATGCCCATGCATGGTACTACATCGATCGCGAATTTTTTCGTCAGGCTTGGTTTGAACGAACCTTTGGAGCTCCGTACGACAATTGTGCATCGTCTCCGTATCAATCATGGCGTCGCAATTTGAAACGAGACCCCAGCTATCAAGAGGGCAAGAGCCGTCGAAAAACAGACCACGGCAAGCTCAAGTTCTTCTACGGATGTTTGTATCAGCAATTCATCACTGACTACGCATCGACCAATGCCAGCGAGGATTTTGCGGAAACGTTTATGTTCTTCGTGAAGTACCGTCGCTCCCTGTCGCGGTTTCGCAATAGACCGGTGGTGTACCACAAACTGAAGATGGTCGAGCGAGCTGTTTCGATGGCGAGTCGACGGGTCAAGCTCGATTCGGACCGACTATACCGTTCGCGAACTGCGTAGCATGGATTCCCGAATGGTGGGCGGATGGTGCGAGTTTTGGTGTTGTGCAAAACGGGCTCCCACTACCGCATGTCCCGAAAACATGGCTTTTCGTGCCTGTGCTCGATCAGCGTGTTTCGAGTACGAGTACCATTTCATTGAGTACGAGTACGATGGAAATCGGAAAATGCGCGATATCAAATCGAAAGGTGCGAGCTTGGGGGCGGGGCCGACGTTGAACTAGTCACTCAAGATGGGTAGTCGCTATAGAATTCGTTCTGGTTACACTACTGTCATCGCGGGAATCGGCTGTTTTGAACAAATTAGAAGCTCTAGGTCTTGCGATACTTTCATAGTGGTTTGTTTGAAGGGTTGCTATGTCGGACCGCCGTACACGAGTTTTGCTGTGTTCATCCTCCATGGATGGGGGGGGAAGCGAGCGCCAACTCTTGTATCTACTTCAGGGATTGGACCGAAGTCGTTTCGAGCCCATTCTGTACCTGCTTTACGAATCTGGCGTTTTGTTGTCGGAAGTCCCGAGCGATGTGAAGCGGTATTCGTTTTGGACCGACAAGTCTTACCCTCGTTGGAACTGGCCAGGAAGAATCCATCGGATGCAAGTTCAGCATCTGGAGAATGTTTTAAGGCAAGAGAACATCGACGTCACGTACGATCGCCTTTTTCACATGACCTTGATCACCGGCCCTGCAACACAACATCTCGGAATTCCCCGAGTCTCCACCATCGTGTCGCCTCCGCAATTCGATTTGGCGCGTTCGGAAAAGCGATGGAGAACATGGAAGAAGTTTAAACTGCGAAATGCGTATGCCAGTGCGGACTCCGTATTGACCGTGGGTGCGGGTACGGCCGAAAACGCATCGCGTTACTACCGCCTGCCTCGCGATCTTTTTCAAGTCATGCTCAGTCCGATCGATATCGAACGGGTGGACCGAGAAAGCCAAGTAAGTTGGACCGGCATCGTTCCCCGTCCAAACCGCAAGCATATCGTTTCGATCGGCAGATTGAGCGATGAAAAGGGCCATCGCTATTTGATTCAAGCTTTTGCAAAGTACACACAACTGGCGAATCAAGACCGAGTGCCAGCGGCGGACCTGCACATTGTAGGGGACGGAGTTTTACGCAGGGAACTACAGAGCATCGCTGCGAATTGCGGAGTGGCGGATAGCACGTTTTTTCACGGTCAAGTTTCAAGCCCTTTCGCACTCTTAAAGCAATGCGACTTGTTGGTTCTGCCGTCGCTCTATGAAGGAATGCCGAACGCATTGCTCGAAGCGATGGCTTGCCGAGTTCCCATTCTGGCGACCAACACCGCTCAGGGGGCTGGCGAACTGTTGCGAGCCAATCCGTTGGGGACTTTAGTCTCCAAAGCCAACTCAGAAGAGCTCGCGCAGGCAATTCGAGACCGATTCGAACGGCCTGCAATGTGGCTGTCTCGCATTGAAGCCGCACGCGACTACGTGGAATCGCACCATAGCATGCAGGCTTGGATCGATAAATTGGGGGAGACGCTCGAGCAAGCGACCAAAAAGCCGCGAATTGGCTGATTTGACTTGAATCCAGCCATCATCCCGATTCCAATAACGCACTATGTCGCAACGCACTCTCTCGGTCCCTGCCAATATTCCGCCCCCTGCTAGGCAGCTTGCGAATATTCTTCAGATCCTTTTCAAGATTCCAAAGAATCAAACCTTCCAACTCTTGGAACAAGGATATGTTACGCTCAATGGTCGAGTGAAGCGTCAATCCTTTCACGTGGTCGAAGTGGGGGATAGCATCACGGTCGACGTGGTTCCTCAGCCGATTTCTGCCCCAAGTATTTCCGCAAAATCCAAATCATCCAATCGGGCCATCGATTTCCTGTTTGACGATGCCGATATCGCGATCGTAAACAAGCCGGCCAATTTGCTGACCGTGCCGACCAAGCATCGCGAGGCACACACCCTTGTCTCGTTGGTCGAAAGACAACTCAAGAAACAGGACGCACAAGCGAAAGTCTTCTGCGTGCATCGGCTTGACCGAGGCGTATCGGGTGTTTTGGTGTTGGCAAAGTCGTTGGAAATGGCCGAAGCATTGCGGGATCAGTTCGCGATGCGAAAACCCAATCGTCGTTACATTGCCATCGTCGCCGGGATACCATCGCCCGAGAGTCGCGTTCTCAAGAATTATCTATCGACCGATGCAGATCTCAATCGTTACATCGTTCATTCCCCGGATCAAGGAGAGCTCGCGATCACTCACTTTGAAACCAAACAGGTTTGGCGAGACGCTTCGATGCTCGAAGTCAAACTGGAGACAGGTCGACGCAATCAAATTCGCATTCAGCTCGCGGAAATAGGGCATCCCATTTTGGGCGATCCCCGATACAAGCCTCGGCAAGCTGAACATTGGGCTTGGCCCCATCACCGCATCGCCCTGCACGCCGAAACACTAGGGTTCCAACATCCGAGAACCAAGGAAGCCATCCAAATCGAAACGCAATGGCCTCAAGAGTTTCGTGACTTTATGCGTCATCAGCGGAAGAACGCCTAGAGTCGGAGAACGCCGCTCTACGGCCTGGAC
>CAITIF010000513.1 GCA_903892365.1 uncultured Pirellula sp.
CAGTGAAGAAGAAGTCTCTTCGGAACTGATCTATCGCGTATGCAAAGAAGCGACTCAACAGCTTCGTATGACCCCTGTTTTCTGCGGAAGTGCCTACAAGAACAAGGGCGTTCAGTTGCTGTTGGATGCAGTGCTTCGCTATCTACCAAGCCCCATGGACCGAGAAATTAAGGCCCGAAAAGTCGGCGATGAATCCGTGAAACTGGATCTAAAGCCAGACAAAGATTTACCATTCGTAGGGATGGCCTTCAAAATTTTGGAAGATCCGTTCGGCCAGCTTACGTTTATGCGTATTTACCAAGGCAAGATTACCAAAGGCGAAATGTACGTCAACCAACGTACCAGCAAAAAGGAACGCTTCAGCCGAATCGTTAAGATGCACGCAGACAAGCGTGAAGAAGTCGACACGGCAGAAGCCGGCGATATCGTCGCGATCATGGGGATCGATTGTGCCAGCGGTGAGTCGTACAGCAATACCCGTGATTATTGCACGCTAGAAAGCATGTTCATCCCGCAACCGGTTATTAAAATGGCGGTCACGCCTGCAAGCCGTGCTGATTTCGACAAGATGAGTAAGGCTCTGAATCGGTTTCGTAAAGAGGATCCAACGTTTCAAATCTACAATGACGAAGAAACGAACGAAACGATCATTTGCGGGATGGGTGAATTGCACTTGGAAATCTACGTCGAACGCATGCGACGTGAATACAAAGTAGAAGTCACCGTCGGCTCACCAAAGGTTAGCTACCGAGAAGCCCCAGGAGCACCAAGGGACTTCAATTACAAGCACAAGAAGCAAACGGGTGGATCGGGTCAATTTGCTCATATCGTGGGCAAGATGACTCCCATCGATCCGGAAGGCGAAGTCACGTTTGAATTCGAAGATAGCGTAACTGGCGGACGTATTCCAAAGAACTTCATTCCACCTGTCGAAAAGGGATTCAGAGATTCGTTGCTCAAGGGACCTCTGGCCGAATTCCCCGTGGTTGGTGTGAAAATGGAATTGACGGACGGTAGCTACCACGACGTCGATTCCAGCGAACGTTCATTCTATATCGCAGCCTGCGATTGCTTCCGCGAAACCATTCGAGAATCCAATCCATTGCTGCTTGAGCCGATCATGAAATGCGATGTTGAGTGCCCAGAAAACGACCAAGGTTCCGTCGTGGGTGACCTTATCTCCCGACGTGGTCTTGTGACTCAAACAGATTCCCGAGATCGTATTTCATACATCAGTTCCGAAGTGCCATTGGCAAATATCTTCGGTTATTCCACTGACCTGCGAAGTATGACCAAGGGGCAAGGCACGTTCTCTATGGAATTGGCCAAGTACTCGCCTGTTCCACGTAACCTGCAAGACGATATTATCGCCGAACGCAAGAAGCAACTCGCTGCTAGGGCTTAGTTCTTACGAAGCCTGGCCAGTTAGAAAGCTCCGATTGCGGATGCTGCAAAACGCTAAAATGAAAAAGGGCTCGGACAAAAGTTCGAGCCCTTTTTTCGTGCGCCAAAATAGAGAGTGTTGTTTTCTTGCACGGGGCAGAGCTGCTGAACCACTTACCCGCTTTTTCCACATGAATCAGCATCCCCGTAGATCGGCATTCCTGTGGATCGGCATCCCTGTGGGGCAGCGCGCGGCCCCTGCGTTGCGTTTTCCGATTCGCCTTCCGTTCATTCTGTGAGAATCGAATCAGTGCCAGCCCCAAACGGAATCTGGCCCCAACCGAAACGATTGGGGGGCTGCTAGCGCGGAGCGGAACGCGGTGATGAAGTGCGCTGCGTTCTTGCCCCACCCTGGGTTCTCGGCCTGGATGAACTGCTCACACCCGATGGAGCTCGTTTCACTTTCTTACGAAGCGAAACGCCTTGGCTTGACTTCGCATTGCGTCCGCCTCGTGCACCTTTGCTGCTTTTTGCCCCTGAGGACATCGAAGCGGAAGGGGTGTAAGTGAACTCGGGGAACGATTCATTCACCTCGATCTCTTTGCCGGTCAAGCGTTCGATATCTCTCAAGCATCCGCGTTCATCAGGACCACAAAAGGAGACAGCAACGCCAGATGCTTCCGCTCGCCCTGTTCTGCCGATACGGTGAACATAGATTTCTGGCACTTCTGGCAACTGATAATTGATGACGTGAGACACTCCGCTCACGTCAATTCCCCGGGCTGCAATATCGGTAGCCACCAAAACAGGTGGACGATCGGATTTGAACTGATCCAAGTGACGAGTTCTCGCGTTTTGGCTCTTGTTGCCGTGTATCGCAACAGCCTGAATTCCATTCTTCATGAGTACTTTAACCAGATCGTCAGCGCCGTGCTTTGTCCTGGCGAAAACGATCGCGCGTGTAACGCTGGAGGACTTAAGGTACCGAGCGAGAAGCTTGGCCTTATTCTGAAGCTCAACGTGAAACACCGATTGCGAAACCAGTTCGGACGCACTTGATACCGGTGATACCTTGACGTATTTGGGTTCGTAAAGCCATTTGTCCGCCAGTTCACGAATCGGTTCAGGCATGGTTGCCGAGAACATCAGAGTTTGCCTGTCCAAAGGAACTCGCGAAACAATGCGTTCCAGGTCTCGAAGGAAACCCATGTCAAACATTTGGTCCGCCTCGTCCACGACAAGGACTTCTACCTTCGAGATATCGGCGACCCTTTGATTCATCAGATCCAGCAGCCGTCCAGGAGTTGCAACCAGGATGTCTACCCCGCGCTCCAATGCCCGCGCCTGAGGTGTCTGACTGACTCCTCCGTGGACTACGCTGGTGCGTAGGGACAGAAACTTGCCGTAGGTCAAAAAGCTCTCTTCAATCTGAGCAGCAAGTTCCCGAGTTGGCGCCAACACAAGCGCACGTATAGGGCGTCTGGTTGTGTATCCTAAGGATGTTGTGGTGTCACGTTTGGTGACAGCAAGTCGCTGAAGGGTAGGCAATGCGAACGCGGCTGTTTTGCCTGTCCCCGTTTGCGCACAACCCATCAGGTCGAAGCCGTCCATGACAGGTGGGATCGCAACCTGTTGGATTGGAGTTGGGATCGAATAGCCAGTCTCATGAATGGCCTTCATAATGGGTTCTACAAACCCGAATTCTTCAAAATTATTCAAGCAACAAATCTCAATGGAGTGTTAAGGGGCGAAGCCAAACAAAGGAGCAGTTAAAAAAGTTGATCAGAATGATGGGTTTGGCTGTTTTCGCTGCTCGAAAAGATAGTTTTGACGGCCCATTGCCCCAGAGATTGGCCGCACTTATCTTGCAAATACAATAACATCGAATACCCCTCAGGTCAAATCAAACCTCGATGCAGGCTCGATACAATCTTCAAGCGGCAGGCAAAGAAGAAGACACATCGCTATCCCCGGTCGATGCTGCGTCCTGCTGCTGAAGCTTTCTTTTTCTTCTCGATCGAACCACTTCTAATGCGCTGCAATAGTCGAGGTTCGGCCTGAACACCGTAAGCAGGGCTAAGGGCATGAACCAAGCCATATAAAGACCTCCCCCAAATCCATGCCAAAACTGAGTGGCCGCCATAATCGCTGCGGAACAACTCAATAAGGTCGCTAGATTCTTCTGAGGTGGCCAAAAAACAAAAGACAAACTCAGTAGGACAAATGCCACGATGATGGGAATTCGCATGATGGGATACCAGCCCAGCCCCCAAATGCCATCCATTCCGTTCATCGCGACTTCCTTAACCCCGAACATAAATCGCAGATCCTGAATCAATGTATTCGGATGAAGGATGATAACCGCCAGGACCAGGGCCAAAACCGCCGTCAGAAACCCGCCCGTGAACCTGCGAATCCCTCGTTGCCAATAAAAACTGCACCACAAAGGCAAAAGTGAAAACGGATAGTACACCGCACCGGCGGCACAGCCCAAAAACAATCCAGCGACAAACGGTTGGCGATACATCAGCACCGCCAGCAAAAGCAAAGCGCTGGGAACCACATGATCAACACGGCCCGTCATATGGGCGGTGTAGGGCAGGAGCAAGTAAAAAGTCGCCGCTCCCACCCCGGTTTTGAAGTTACCAAAATGCCAGTACCCAATCGACAGAATACTGAAGACCAGAGTTAGGTTGGCTCCAATTGCCAGGATCTTAGCGAGCGTTAGCTTGGCACTGGATGGACGACCGCCTCCTTGGACATTGTCCACCGTCGATTCCTGAGGGGTGGTCGCAATCTGCGGCAGAGCATTCATCAGGACGTAACCAGGCCCCATTTCGGGGCTGTTTCGACGTTGCTCAATCGGGTTGCTGGTGGCGATATTCACCATCAAATAAATGAGAAGCGAAGTACCCAAAAACAGCATTCCGCCACTGCTTAAGTTCGGATCCAAAAGCGGTCTACGGACGATGGTTGTGTCGAGCAGCATCCGAATAACCAGCAGGCAAGCACATACTAGCAGCCACAAAAAACCAAAGTAAAGCAGCTTTTTCGCTGTCCAATATCCTTGGGGCGAAAATTCTGCCGAGAGCCCGCTCGGGATTACCTGGGACGGGAGAGTCGAAGGCTGCGAGTTCCCGATCTCATCCGTTTGGCCGGCCGGAGGTGCCTCAACCAGCCCAGCAACCTTGGGCGAAACCAGTGCCTCTGCTGACTCTAGATCCGACTCGCGGAAGGCTTTTTGCCTGCCTTCGTAGACCATCATCATCCCAGGAGTAAACGCCAGGACAAGCATGATGTCCAGATTTCTCAGCGACCAGAACCGATGGAACATCAAAAACAGGCCTACCACAAGCAACGTGGATAAAAAAACCCAAGTTGGTGGTTCAAGTCGAACGTAGTGAAAAAGAAATTCGCTCATGTTGCGTCGCGACTAGGGCTAAGCCGAGGTGCGGGATACCCTTCCAAAACGAGGAAAGTACTGTTTTTCGAAAAAAAAACAAGGCGGATTGGAAACCCTTACTCGGATCCCGATGCTCCAAGTTTACCAAACCGCCGATTTTGGCCCCCCCCCTTCCTGGATTTGCGATGTGCTATTTTGGCTGGTTCGAGCC